>NZ_JAUBRK010000028.1:0-95118 GCF_036701825.1 Microcoleus sp. MOSTC5
GGTGTGAATCCTCCAGGGAAGTCGGCTTCCCGTACTAAACGACCAGTTCAGGTCGCGCTGACCTATTTTACCTGTTTATCTTGCATTTTATTCCCGATCGCGCCTGTTCTTCGCCCACTGCGGTTCAAGTGCGATCAATTATTCAGCAAGCCCTACTTACGTCTTTGTGGTAATAATCCACCAAATGGATACATTGATTGTGTGAGAAAGCTTAGGAGTATTGTCCTTTCAAGAAAAGTAATTTGTTTTTCTAGGGACATCCTTGATTCGATATTTGATTATCTTGAAGACGGTTCTTTCTGGAAAAATACTTCGACCATTTCCGATTCAACATCTTCAATTAATCGCCACGGCGTTGTACATGGAGTTTTTACTGGTTTTGAAAACGAAGCGATATCTATGAAGTATTTGATGTTGTTAGATGCACTATCTTTTGTGATTCTACACGACAGAATGCTAACTGATGCTTCTTTGTAATAAGACGATGTTGACTACCAACTGTAAGGAACTGTAGCACAACTTTACAATACCAGGACTTACGCACGACTAGGCCAGAAACCGAGCTTCTTCGTGGATTGCCAAATCAACCACTACATAGAATTGTTGGCGATCGACCTTGACAAAATGCCTCTTAAACCTGTGTTTCCTGCAACATCGGGGCTACTTGAATCGGCGACATGGGTTCGAGGGGAGTATTTACAGGTGCGAACCTGCAATAACACACAACAATTGTCTCAAAATCACTGCTAGGTAAATCTTCCGAGTAAGTCTGAACTCTGACGACTTCCCAGTCTCCTACTCGGCTGTGCGTACTCGCAGCGGGAAATTTTGGATCGGCAAACTTTTCTATCCGGTGAAATTCGGGAAATCTATACCCCGGTTGAGGAATTGGTCGGTTAGAAGAGTCGAAGTGTTCGGCAAGAATGTCCGTGAGCATTCCCGTATGCGCTAGCAGTCTGTTTTCTGCACCTTCTTCTTCAGTCAAATCAGCTCTAAAAACGATGTACTTGCCCATTGCTTATTCCTCCTTGTCGTCCATATAGTCGGGAAACTGAGTTTCGCCTTCAAATACGCAATTGTACTTGAGGGTGTCGTCTCCGGTTCTTTCTATTCCTAGCAACTTCCAGCCGTACTTCTCCTGCATCTTCCTACACCGCCAGCGCTCAGTTACGGCGTGCCTAGAGGTGTTGTCTTCTGGATTGGGTTCGGAACGACCGTTAGTCATTTTCCATTTTCCACTTTCTATTTTACTGATTTATGATTGTACGATCGCCCGATATAATTTCACTCTGATTTCACTCATATCCTCATGCCTGCATCACCACCCGTTCCGGGAGACTGACAATAAAAGTTGAACCTTTGCCGTCCTGGCTTTCGACGCTAATTTCGCCGCCGAGAATTTGACACAAACGCTGGCTAATTGTCAGTCCCAAACCCGTCCCTCCGTATTTGCGGGTAGTCGAGGCATCAGCTTGGGTAAAAGGTTTGAATATCTGCTCCAATTGTTCGTCCGTCATGCCGATGCCGGTGTCGCTGACTCGAAACATTAAAACTTGAGAATTGTAGTTTGAACCTGAGTAAAAATCATTATTTTTATTTTGTTTCGCCGATCTTGATTTTTCAATTATAATTCTTTCGACGCCGATAGTAATGACCCCTTTCTCGGTAAATTTGGCAGCGTTGCTGAGCAAGTTGAGAAGAATTTGCCGCACTTTCGGTTGGTCGGCGTACATTGTGCCGAGTTCGCCTTTGGTTTTCAGTGCTAAAGCATTGCCTTTTTTCTCTACTAGCGGTTGAGCCGTAGTCATCACTTCTTCAATCATGGTCGCCACGTCGAAGTTTTCTAAATAAAGGGTGACGTGACCGGCTTCTATTTTGGAAATGTCGAGGATGTCGCTGATCATGTCGAGCAGGTGTTTGCCTGCTGTTTGAATTTTTTCTAAGTCGGGGAGAAAATCTTCGGAACCGGAATCTTGAGCATCTTCTTGCAGCATTTCGCTGTAGTTAATGATGGCATTGAGGGGTGTACGGAGTTCGTGGCTCATGTTGGCGAGAAATGCACTTTTGGAGCGGTTGGCAGCTTCGGCTGCTACTTTTGCTTCGTGCAAGTCTTCTGTATATTCTGCTACCCGCTGTATGAGTTCGTTGAGCGAAATTGCTAGCCTTCCCACTTCGTCGGAAGTAGTGACGGGTACTTGCAAATCAAAGTTTGATTCTTCGGTAACTCGCTGGGCGATGAGGGTGGTGGCTTCTAAGGGGCGGGCGATCGCCGCGCTGGTGTATCGTGCAAGTAAGGCTGCGATACCGGCGGATACTGCTAGAGAGCACACCAGAATCAGAGTTCCAAGTTGTTCTGCTTCCTCGTAGGTTCTAAATGCCTGATCTGCTTTCTCGCGAAAGTTGGTGGTCAGTAGGGCTGAATCCAGGGAAAACTGCTCGAGTTTCAAAGCGGTTTCGCTAGTGACAAAATTGTTTAAGTTCCGCTGAAAACCTAGTCGCTGTTTCGGGTTCAAACCAGATAATTTTGTACTCCCCAACAGATTCTGTACTTGTTGGAAGTAAGCTTCTACTGTTTTGCCGTTGACTTGACTGAATTCTTGAAGCAGTTGGTAATCTTGGGCAACTGCGGAATTTGAAGTCGGCGACTGGGTTTGAAGTTGTTCGAGCTGTCCGCTCATCTGGGCGACGCGGGTCAGGAATTCCGAGCGTTCGCGATCGAAAATTTGCGGTTTTGCCGTCAGACTCGCGAGCTCTTGCTGGTGAATTCTGACTTCCTGCACCGTGTTATTGAGGTTTGTCAGGATTTCCGCTTTATCTCGGTCGATCGCGAGTTTTTCTCTAACTTGCTGTTTGTGATAGGATTCTACTCCCCGTCCGGCCACAGCACCCAAAACGGCAATACCAATGACCAAGGCGTATCCGCAGCCGATTTTCTGCCTGATGCCCAAGCGGCCCAACAGACTTTTTAACCCTAATTGAGGAAGGTTCTGCAGTTGATTTTTCAAGGCTAAGGTTAAAGACATGGGCAATGTACTCGTCACCTTTGAGAGGCACCATCTATATTCTAATTGATGCCTGCGTGAGGGTAAATAAAGTTCTGGTTTCGGGCCCGATTTCGGCAGTTATGGGGTCTTTGCAGGGTTCCACGGCTCGATCGGCTTGACAGTTTGGAGGAGTTATGCCCAACAAATTATAGCCGAAGCAAGAAGGAAGAAACAGTCAAAGGCAAGGTTTCATTAATTAAGAACGTCCTCACCGTCGGGCGCGGTTGCGAGATAAGTGACGAGTTATAAGTTGCAAGTTATGAGTTAGATTTCTGATTCAAAACTCTACTCTACTCGCAACCCACAACTCTATCGCTGTTCCTCTACTGGCAAAGTCGAAATTGTGCTATATCAGCAGGAATTCTTGAAGCATTAGGTACGTTTGCAGAGGCAGGAACGAAGATTCCCAGGCCGTAACTGCAACCCTCTGCCTTCGTGCATTCGCCCGGTTTAGCACTGATTTGATATTCGCCTTGGGATGGGGGAGTAAAAGAGATTGACGCCAGTTCGCCTGTCTTTTGACTCGCAGCTATTTCCTGACCGCTGGCATCCTTGAGAGATAAGTTTAAATCCTGGCAATTTCCGTCGCAAGTGGCAACAAAAACATACTCCACATTAGGATGCAGCGTGGCTCTAAAAGGAGATGAAACTTGCTTGCGAACTTGACCCAGCAACGGCACAAATACTAATTTTTGACCGTTGCTTTTCCGCTGGTCAACTTCTGTTTTCAAGCGACAAACAACCGTTTTTTGGTCGTCGGTCAGTTCTTGAGCAATAGCATTTCCTACGATTGCAGTACCGAGGAGCAGGGCCATGCCGGAAATAACCAGATGTTTGATATTCATTGATGTCCGGTAAAGTTAATTTTTGGGTGATTGCAATAGACCGCTTTTGTCAGCAGTATATTGATTTATCTGGAGCCTATCACATTTGTTGACTTTTCAAAAAAAAAGCTCCGATCAAAGTGCGATCGAACTCATGTCTGGTTTTAGATGTATCTGGCGTCAGGTATCGCCGAAACTCCACAGATTGCGGGCGGTACGAGCAGAACCTCGTCCTTCTTCTATTGTACTAAATTAGGACGCTCCGCATCCGCTGAGCAACCAGTTTCTCAGCGGATGCGGAGCAGCTAAACCTAAGATTTATAGTATAGACCGGGTTTAACAAGACCTGAGTGAGCCCAAGACTGTAAATCTCTGATATAGGTTCGCAGGTTCCATGTCAATAACATAATCCTGTCCCTGTCCATATACAAATAGGTTGAAACTTGTGGCTGTACTAGACGAAAAAAACTCCGAAGGCAAGAGTTAGTTCGGACTTTTACCCTCCTGCTTCTTCCGGCTTGCATCGGGCTTCTTCCTTCTTTTCATCATGTATCACTGTTCCGAAATTTCCACGCGGGAACAAACTTAGAATCTCCCCAAACGCCACGGCGATTTTTCTTAGCTTCGGCTTCGGCTTGTTCCAGAAGACTTGCACTCGGACAGTTTTTCAAGTAAGGACGGTAAACCATTGCTAATCCTTCGCGGATCAAAACTTCTTGGGCAAAGGTGCCGTTTGGCAAGCGAACTTCGCTAACTTTGCGGCCGTAGCGGTCAGTATCGGTGACGGTCAAAACAATGCGACCGCCCCCTTGTTTGACAAGCTGCTGCATTCTTTGGTGCGCTAGGTTTCCCCACTTAAATTGATTTTTTTTTGCTGCTGCTTTGCTATTTTTCTCAGCATTGGTGTGCGCCACTTCCGGTGCATCTACACAGGCAAAACGCACTTTGATATCTTTCCCCGCGCTATCGCTGGCGACAAGGGTGTCGCCGTCGCTGACTCGCTTTACAGGATAGTTGTTGGGCGCTAACTTTGGTTGACACCCGAAGGTTAACAACAGCATAGCAACTGCGCTCAAGGTTTTTATTTGTGAGAAAATCGCGATTTTAGTTTGGCTCATAGTTCGGTGTGTCTCTTAGTTTACATTTATGTGGTGAGTTTAATTAACCGATCGCATTTTCAGTCTTTCCCTAACGCCAAGCGTGAAAAACCATCCGGGCGCAGGTACCGCTAGCTTGGGAAATATTAACAGCTTTGATGTCGCGGAATCCTGCACTTTCCAGCATCCCTTTCACCGCCAGAGCATTTGGCCCGAACCAATTCGTCGGGTCATTATTCAGTTCGCCGCCACAGTAAAACGCCGCTGCCGGTCTTTGACAATCAAGCATATCGACGTGAGTTTCTAATATTAACTGCTTGCCGGTGACGCTGAAAACTCGATCGAGAGCCAGCAGGGGATGCCTCATGTGGTAAAGCACTCCCAAGAACAAAACCAAATCAAAAACCCCTACTTTCTCGGGCGAAAGGTCGAGCACGTCTATCTCCATATCTTCAACTTGAGACTTGAGCACTGTGCGCGCCAACTCAAATCCTCCTTTGCCAACATCGGGGGATTGCCAAACAAAGGAATCTGTAGCCAAAACGCGCTTAGCCCCGCGCCTTTCTGCGGCAAAAGAGTAAAATCCATCCCAAGCACCGACATCTAAAACAGTCATTCCTGCTAAACTTTCGGGAAGTCCAATTTTTTCTTCGGTTTGGGGAGAAGAGGTTTTACCGCCACCGGGAGTGATGACTCCGCAACCGAGGTCAATGCAGTGATGCCAAGTGGGAATTTTTGCTACTTCTGCTTTTAGAAGCAATCTTTCGATATCTTGTAAAGAAACAATCTCCGCAGGTGCGGCTTGCGGGCTTGGCAATTGCTGAGTTTTGGCACATAGCTTGTCAAAATCTTGGCGGTAGACGGCTAATTCTTCAACCAAGCTTTCGGATAAAGGAGTGCCGCTGTGTTGCAGTTTTTGAGCTGCTTGAGAAAAGCGCAAGTTTAAATCGGTGGCGCGTTTTTTTAAATCGTTTAACTGCTGCCACAAAGTTTGTGTTTCGGCTGTCATCATCTTGTTTTTTATCCCAAAAGTGCGGTTGCTGCTGTCTATTTAGTTTCCATCCAATTTTGCCCGGCGTGGATGTCAACTATCAGCGGTACGCTAAGTGGCAGAGCATTTTCCATCGCAGTTCTAATTTTCGGCTGCAATTCTTCCCATTCATCGGGAGGGACTTCAAAGATTAATTCATCGTGAACTTGCAGCAGCAGCCGCGCCTGATAGTTTTGCAAAATTTTGTGTACCTCAATCATGGCAAGTTTAATGATATCAGCACTAGAGCCTTGAATGGGAGCGTTGGCTGCCGCCCGCAAAGATTGGGCATCATCTCTGCTGAGAGATTTAAGTCTATCGGAGTGAATGTCTTGGGGATTGCGGCCTTTTAAGTCGCGGATGCTTTCGCTCTCGAAGTTCAAGTAGCGGCGGCGGCCGAGTATTGTGGTAACGTATCCGAGGGCGATCGCCTCTTTTTTTACTTTCTCCAAATATTCAAATACTTTACTGTAACGCTGGTTAAATCGTTCAATAAATTTTTTACCGTCTGCTGAAGTTTTGCCCATCGAGCGCCCAAATTTAATCGCCCCCATACCGTAAATTACCCCAAAATTAATCGTCTTGCCAAACCGTCTTTCGTCCGGCGTTACTTCCTCCTTTTCAAACAGCAGTTGAGCCGTCACGGTATGCACATCTCGGTTATTTTGGTAAGCTTCAATTAACACAGGTTCTTGACTCAAGTGAGCCAAAATTCGCAGTTCAATTTGAGAATAGTCAGCCGACACCATCACCCAACCTGCTTCCGGCAAAAAAGCCTTGCGAATTTGCCGCGAAAACTCGGTGCGGATGGGAATATTTTGTAAATTTGGATTGGAAGAAGAAAGCCTTCCCGTACCCGTTGCAGTTTGGTTGAAATCTGTATGCACTCGCCCGGTATCCGCACGTACTAACTGCGGCAAAGCATCGACATAAGTTGATTTCAACTTGGATAATGTTCGGTGTTCTAATAAATCGTCTACAATCGGGTGGTCTCCTTGCAATTTATCTAAGACGGCGGCGTCTGTAGAGTATCCCGTCTTTGTTTTGCGAGACTTTTTCTGAAACTCATCCGGGATTTTTTCTAACAATATTTCGCTGAGTTGTTTTGGGGAACCTAAATTAAACTTTCTCCCCGCTGCTTGATAAGTCTTTTCTTCTATTTCTTTTAAGCTCTTTTCTAGCTGTTGTGACAGTTCTTGCAGGTAAGCTGAATCAATGCGAATTCCGCAGTATTCCATTTCTGCTAAAACTGGTTCTAGGGGCTGTTCTACTTCCAGCAGCAACTGGTGTAAAGACTTTCCCGGAAAGTTAGCTTCATCAGCTTTATCCAATTCTGCTCTAAGTTTATTTACTAACCCAAATGTGGTGTAAACATCCATGCCGCAGTAGTCGGCTACCGCCGGAATACTGATGTCAGCAATTGTTTTGTTTTTCGGCACTAATTCATTGTAACTTTTGGCGACAATGCCTAAGTATTTCCTTGACAATTCGCTGAGACTGTGGCTAGTTTCTGGGTTGAGTACGTAACTGGCTAGCATGGTGTCGAAGACGACTCCGGCTAGTTTGATTCCCTGACAGCGCAGGATCGATCGATCGAACTTAGCATTTTGCAGCGCCTTGGGATAATTCTCGCTTTCCAAAATCGGACGCAAAGCATTTAAAACTGTGGCTTTGTCCAAGTTTTTGCCCGTTTTGTGTCCCGTGGGAATGTAAGCGAGATCCTCTTTGCCGGTTCCCCAACAGCAGCCAATTCCGACTAATTCGGCGTCTCGCGGTTCGATCGCGGTGGTTTCGGTATCCCACGCCACGGGCGAGGCTTTGTCGGTGCAGGTTTGCAGCAGTTGGACTAATTCGTTTAACTGTTCGGTTGTTTGAATTATTCTGGGTTGAATTGGCAGTTTGTTTTCCTGCTGAGCCGCTTTAGTTTCTGCGGGACTAAAAAACCACAAGTCATCGTCTTCGTCTTCTGAACTTTCAGAAGTTGGAGGTGACTTATCTATTGTGGGGCGGGCATCTTCCCCGCCCAAAGCAACAGGCAAGATGCCTGTTCCACTCTCCATTGAATTGATTGTGGGGTGGGCATCTTCCCCGCCCAAAGCAACAGGCAAGATGCCTGTTCCACTCTCCATTGAATTGATTGTGGGGTGGGCATCTTCCCCGCCCTTTTCCAATGGTTGCTCTACACCGCCGAACCGTTTTTGAATTTGCTTTACTTTCCCTAAAAATGTTTTAAATTCTAATTTTTCCAGCATCGGAATCAAGGCGGATTCATCAAAACCTTTGAGCTGGCAATCTTCTAAGTTGATTTCTAAGGGAACGTCTTGGACAATGGTCGCCATGCGTTGAGAATGGTAAGCAGCTTCTTTGCCTTCTTCTAGCTTTTTCTTAGTTGCTCCTTTAATCTCGTCGATGGCTGCATAAATTCCGTCGAGGGAATTGTAAGCTTCCAGCAATTGCAGGGCGGTTTTGTCGCCGATGCCTTTGACTCCGGGGATGTTGTCAGATTTGTCGCCGCAGAGAGCTTTGTAATCTACTACTTGTTCTGGCACAATGCCGAGTTTGGCTTTGACTTCTTCCGGGCCGTATTCTTGGGATTTTCCTTTGCCCGATCGCCTGAGTTCATCCGTACTCAAATACAATACGCTAATTTGTTTTTCGGTTTCTACTAATTGAAACAAATCTCGATCGCCCGTGAGGATTTTGACCTGATAACCGGCCGCGCTGGCTTTGTTTGCCAAAGTTCCCAAAACATCGTCTGCCTCAAAGCCGGGAGCAGTAATGGCTGGTAAATTCAAATAGCTGAGGAGTTCTTGCAGGTTTTTGATATCTGGGATAAAATCTTCGGGAGTTTCCGCACGACCGGCTTTGTAAGTTTCGTCGGCTTCGTGGCGAAAAGTGGGCGTCGCGAGGTCAAAGGCGATCGCCATGTACTGGGGATCGTGGGCGGCCATAACTTCCAGCAGCGACTTGAGAAAGCCAAAGCAGACGCTGGTGGGAATGCCCGTCGTAGTTCGCAAGCCTCCGTCTCGACTTTTGGCGAAGGCGAAGTAGGAGCGAAAGGCCAGAGAGTGACCGTCAACTAGGATGAAGGTGGGTGCTTGATTTTCCGACACAGACACAGATCCCGATCGCACGAAAGTATTTTCTCATTGTAGCTATAGCAGAAGGATGTCTGATGTTTTGAAGTAGCTCATCTTTGCACCAACTCTTGTAATGCCAAAAAACAGTGGAGTATGGAGTAGATATCTGGGTTAGTCAGACCAATTGCAACGATTCTTGCTATTGTGCGTCGATTTTACTCGATCGCCTAAAATATCTCAAAAGGGTTCTCTACAAGGTCTTTGAGATGATTAATTTTTAAAACCCCTGATTGCCGCCCCTCTCCCCCGAAATAAATCGCTCTCCTTCTAAGTCGTTTTCTGAACGGACTTGCGTAAACACGCAATATTATTTGCGCTTACTCCCCTATCAACCGAAAGAATTGAATGACAGAATAAAACTATCAACTTTACAAACAGGTCTGAATCATGAACAAGTTAATGGTTACGCTCATCTCTCTAGCTACCCTTGGGCTAGGCATTGCTGTTCCCCTCCAAGCAAATGCTCAGCCTATGAAGCAAACAACAAAAGTTGCGCTTGAATCCCAACGTCACCATGAATACCGCGTCCAGTATCACCGCCCCAATCAAAAAAAATGGATAAATGCTGGAACTTTCCGAGCTCGTGTAGCTGCTAACAAAGAGGTTCAAAAACTAGAGCATAAAGGTTATAAAGCCAGAATTGTAACTCTGTAGGCTTACAGAATAGAGGGAGAAAATATTCCATTGAGAATTTGCCGCTTTGTCCAGAGTGGAGGTCGAGTTTTCTTCTTCTGAGACGGACTTGCGTAAACACGCAATATTATTTGCGCTTACTCCCCTATCAACCGAAAGAATTGAATGACAGAATAAAACTATCAACTTTATAAACAGGTCTGAATCATGAACAAGTTAATGGTTACGCTCATTTCTCTAGCTACCCTTGGGCTAGGCATTGCTGTTCCCCTCCAAGCAAATGCTCAGCCTGTGAAGCAAACAACAAAAGTTGCGCTTGAATCCAAACATCGCCCTGAATACCGCGTCCAGTATCACCACCCTAATCAAAAAAAATGGATAAATGCTGGAACTTTCCGAGATCGTGCATCTGCTGACAAAGAGGTTCAAAAACTAGAGCATAAAGGTTATACAGCCCAAATTGTAACTCTGTAGGCTTACACAATAGAGGAGGGAGAGAAAAGGCGAGTAGCACTCGCCTTTTCTCTCCCTCACGATTATCATTATCAGTAACAGCTCACGTTATATAGCCAGTCTAAATAGTCGTTAAAACGAGTGTGCTGAAGAAATGATAAAATAGTTATGGCGGTCAAACTATGAGTTCTCAAACACAACGCTTTCTGGTCATTGAGGATCACCCTGAAGTCGGTCAAAATAATTGTGAATTTTTGAGGATGATAGAGCCTCAGTGTTCCTGCATTATTCAGGAAACCCCTGAAGAGGGGATTGAGCAACTCAAGCAAGAGAACATAGATTTAGTAGTAGTTGACTTACAATTTGGGACTTTGACAGGCGAGGAGTCAGCCAAGCCAGGTTTAGCGCTACTAAACCACATTTTTGAGCATCACCCTCTGTTAAATGTTCTCGTCTATACCAGCGAACCAAGTTATTTAAGGCAAGTCCTGAAGCAAATATTTGAACATCAAGGGGGATTTGCTGTCGTTAATAAAATGGAAAGACGGAATGCTTTTCTCGAAGGAGGTCGTAGTGCTTTAGCTGGACAGTGTAAGATTCCTCGTAATTTAATGAACGAAATGCCATTGACTGATAAGGATAGAACGGTACTGGACTTGTTATGCAACCAAGCCCTTACAGATCAGGCAATTGCAGATCGGATGCATATATCCCTCAAAACAGCTCAGAACTACGTCCAGAGTCTCAAAGCAAAACTGAATGTCGATCAGCTTGATGGTCAACTTACTAATACCCGAATCGCAGTGTGCATGGAGGCAATTAAACGCAGGTTAATCGGGTAGTTATACCCTCCTTTGTTATGATCTTAGGGGGTGTCCATCGTCCATTCAAGTGTTACCCGCATCCCACCTTCTTCTAATGGAACCCTTTGCCAAGCCCCATTTGGGATCTCAGCGGCAATAGTTTTCATCAGTTTAGTGCCATATCCACCACTACGACGTTTCTTGTGAGGAATATCTAATAAGATAGGGGTTAGGCTAGTTCCATTATTCTCGATCGCTAATCGGCACTGATGATCTTTTTGAGTAAGCGAGACTGAAACTTGCGTTGCCGATCCGTTTGGAGGTTGGGCATGACGAATCACATTAGCAATCGCTTCTCGAAAAAAGCGAAATATATCCTCTCTGGAATCAATCCAAGCACTATCAGATTTGGGTTCTCGCAGGGGTTGTAGATGTTCTTTGACACTCAAGGTTAATTCTCTTGAGTTAATCAGTTTTTGAAGCCATTGGTGTATCCCCCGATCCAGTCCAGATTGCAGCTCTGGTGTAATCTCTAGCTTTTCTGCAATTGTACGTGTGCTGCTGAGCTGATTGCGAAGCGCAAGCCCAACTGCTTCTAATCGATCTAAGATTGAGTTAATCAGGGGAGATGGATGACTGAGGGCTAGAAGCTCAATACTATCCATAGCCAATTTGAGTTCTTGAAGTGGGCCATCATGAATGTCTGTTGCGACTCGATGGAGGAGTTTCCGCGATTGCAAAAGAACAGCCTGTCGCTCAGCTAATTTCTGCTGTTGTTGGATAGACTGCCTGAGAATTGAATAAATGGCTACACCTGAACCTGTTCCAACCCAACCTAAGATTGGGATGGATAATGGAAGAATTAACCCTTGATAGAACAATATAAAACTTAAAGCTACATAGCTTCCTACCAAGATCGGAAGAAGCCAGCCAACCAGCAGATGAACAGGTATAAGTTTATGCTTTTTGCTTTGGCTAAGTATATATAGGCTTATGAAGTCAAGACCCAAAGTTGTGATGATGTAGTCATACCAATTCGGGATTCTTGTCAGAAATGAATGGGTCATCAAACTAGCTATTTGATTAGCTTCTACTTCTGCAACAGACATCTCCCCAAAAGGAGATAGTTCTCGATAGGTTTCAAATCCTTTCCCTTCGGGAAGATCGATTAATACAAGTTTATCATGGAGCTTCTGAAGAGATTGGGGGTCAAAGGAAGGATTACAGTGTTCTATCTCTAGCTGAGAGGAAGGACATTGAAAATGAATATCAATACTAGGAAATGTATCAGCAGAACCCCAGAAGTTCATTTGAAAAGATAAAAGATTTTGTAAATTGCTAATATTTTGAAAACCTTTGAGATTTCCTGAGTTCATATAGAATTTTTCTAAGGCCATCGTTGCCATAGATTTAACCTTATGATGTATATTAATATCTGGATCATCTTCATAGCTAAAATTGGAAAATAACTCGGCTTTTCGAGCTGGGCTGTCTAAGCTTTGTGGATGTGCTGCATATCTGAAGTAACTTACTATCTGCTCTGGGAGAATAGAGGGGTTTATACTTTCATTATCGAAAGGAAGTAAATTATGATAATCATTTATGACGGAATTTTCTGAGGGTAAGTTACTTGGACGAGCCACCAAAACAATCTGGTTTGAATATTTACTAATCAACTCTTGAAAGAGATGTTCTAACTGAGTATCTGTATCGAGCTCAATGTACTGGCTCATTTGAGTAGGCAAATTTATGACTACAAGTTTTGCACCACTGTTTATTAAGCTTTTTCCTAAAATTGCATAGAAATTATTCAGTTTATATAAGTTATGAAAGTTATATCCTAAAATGGCAGGCTGCTTGATTTTAAGCAGTAGAATTTCATTTGGCAGAAGCCCTGGTTTATGCAGTCGTATTAGATGATCCTGAATGTCGAGCTCCATTTTATTGAGCATAGGTAAGTTGCTAGATACTGCACAGTAAAACAAGCTCCAAGCAGTTACTAAGCCAATACCTATTGCTGGCCGATATTTGATAGTGTTCATTCGATATTTCTATTATTTATTTGTTCGGTGCAGTCAATATAAAATTGTTGGCTTGGGTCGGATTCGGTTTAAAGTTACACACAAATCTTGTGAACACTGTCTCAACCGCCAATAAGCCAATTTTGTACTAATCGTTCCATCATAGATAGTACCATTCAAATGAAACCTGTATATTGATCGGACATTATTGCCGTCAATTTATAGTTTCAGTTTAACCGAGCCTCCTTGTCCAATACCATCAGTAATTCGTCCAGCACCAATCCAGACTTAGGTTGCTGTGCCTGGGATATCTAACAGACTCAATAAAAGTAAAGTTTGGCCTACAATACGAGATGCAAAAGGAAGCATGAGCCATTTATTCTTAGTTCAATAGTACAATTCTGACATTTGCCTTTGAGGGCGATTTTTCTTCTCCAGTATATAGCACTTTACAGTTTGGTGAGGTACACCTAAATAGCTGTAAAGCTTATAGAACCCATTTGGGAGCTCTGATGATGAGCTAAGATCAGAAAAAAATGTCGTACTCCCGCAGCTTAACCGATAAAGAGTGGGAACTTATCGAGCCATTATTACCACGAAACAAGAAAACCAGACCGCTACTGAGTTAAAGAGAGAAATCTTGGATGTTATCTTCTATGACTCGCCAGCGGTAAACGCACGGGTGGTGAGAAACGGGGTTTTTTGCATCATACTTCGTTACAGCTCGCAGAAACGGTAAAAAACCCGGTTTCTGAAGGTTGTGATGCGTAAGTCCCAATCTCAAATCTCAAATCTCAAATCTCAAACCTCAAATCGCTTGACTGTGCAGCTTGGCTGAGAATAGTACAAGATGTTAAGTGCGATTCCCTACGGGATAGCTTCGCTTCACGCAAATTTACAAACACCAGCCGATCGAAGCTTATGGGTGACATTAATCGATGCTACGAAATCCTCGAAATTGAGCCTGGAGCTTCCTTAGAAGAAATTAAGCGCGCTTACAGGGATTTAGCGTTTGTGTGGCATCCCGATCGGTTTGCCCACAACGATCGCCTGCAACAAAAAGCTCACCAAAGATTAACAGAAATTAATGAAGCTTACCAGCAGTTGGTGTTGTTTCTGAGTCAGCCTGAATCATCAAGGTCGATCGACAAACAGTTTCAGCAGCAGCCACCCCCTGCGCCTGAAAAGCCGCTCAGAAGGCGTTCTGGAAAATCAGCCGCCAGGCCTGGTTCTGGGCGCAGTCAAACCCGCCCAAAAGCCGCCTCCAAAAAATTTCCAACTCAAAAGAATTCTTCAAGCAAGAAACGATTTACAGCTCAAAATCGCCAAGCGTGGCGGGGAAGAAAGCAAGTTGGGCGAAGCGTGGCGAGGAAAGCAGGGACATCTCAAAACTATCCAAAGCTGATGTCGAAAAGAAAAAAAGAATTTTCAACTCAATACTCAAAACCGCGGCCATCTCAAAACTATTCAAGCTTTCCTTGGGGGCCCCTGGCAATCGCCGTGGCGAGTTACGCTTTGACCGGTTGGATTTTGACGGTATCAACCGCCCCGCTGTGGATGTGGGCTTTAATCTGCGGTGCAGATTGGCTGTGGGCGGCGATTTTGGTAGCCGAGGGTTCGGCAACGCCCAGAGTGTGGCTGGCGGCGTTGGTTTTGGCTGGGGCGGTGGGGGGGTCGATCGCCGGTTTTCAGGCGGGAGGAACGGTGACGGGGGCTGCTTGGGGCGCAGTTGGCGCTGGTTTGGGGGCGATCGCCAGTTCCGAGGCCGAGTCTCGGGCCGTGGCTGTAGTTTTGGCCGTGGCGGGAGTGGCGACAGTGGTGGGATTGATGGCTGGAACTGGTTCTGAGAATTGGGTCAAGGCGTTGGTTGTGGCGGTGTGTTGGGCGATTGTTGGCTTGACGTGCGGGCTGGTGGCGGAAGTAGGCGTGAATTCTGGCGGCCCCGTCGGGCTCGGAGGTGCGATCGGGCTGGGGATAGGGGCGTGGGCGGGGGTTTTGGCTGGGGCTGGTTCGGGGGCGATCGCGCAAGCCTTGGCCATCGCTGGATCTAAGACTGTTTATGGGGCTTGGGCGGCGATCGGGATTATTGCGGGAGTTGTGGCGCGGATGGTAGCTGGGGAAAGGTCGATCCACACTGGTAGCGGGCTTTACACGTTTACCCTGTTGGTGGCTACTTCCGGTTTCGGGCTGTGGCTGGGAAGTTGGTTGGTCGATCGTATCTTTTGAATTAATCATCAGTCATCAGTCATCAGTCATTAGTCATTAGTCATTAGTCATTAGGGAAAATTACCAATTCCCAATTACCAATTAATTACCACTAATTACACCAATTTCCAATTCCCAATTCCCAATTACCAATTCTCCATTTCCATCAATAATTAATGTAAAATCTGTGACAGAAATTTCTTTGTCCGCTCGTTAGAAGGATTGTTAAAAAACTTATCGGGAGTAGTATCTTCCACCAGCACACCATCAGCTAGGAAGATAATGCGATCGGCGACTTCACGGGCAAAGCCTACTTCATGAGTAACGCAAACCATCGTCATGCCGCTATCCGCCAGACCTCGCATTACCTGCAACACTTCCTGCACCATTTCTGGGTCAAGGGCTGAAGTCGGCTCATCAAAAAGCATCACTTTAGGACGCATGGCTAGAGCGCGAGCGATCGCCACCCGTTGCTGTTGACCACCCGACAACTGTCCGGGGTATTTGTTTGCTTGGTGAGCAATCCCGACTCGCTCCAGCAGTTCCATGCCCAACTTGTCAGCCTCTGGTTTAGACATTCCGCGCAAGTGGAGCGGCGCTAGAGTGACATTGCCCAAAATTGTCAGGTGAGGAAACAGGTTAAATTGCTGAAACACCATCCCCACCTCGCGCCGCACCATTTCAATGTTTTTAGCATCGTGCGAAATCAGCGTCCCATCAATCTCAATGCTGCCTTTTTGGTATGGTTCTAACGCATTGAAGGTACGAATAAAGGTGGATTTGCCAGAGCCCGATGGCCCCATTAACACCACCACCTCGCCTTTATTTACAGTCAAGCTGATTCCTTTGAGTACATGAAACCCATTGCTATAGGTTTTTTCGACATTTTTAGCGATGATGATTGGCTCTAAGCGATTGCTTAACCCGGTGGCTATATTGGCGCTAGATTGGGAGTCGTACATTTTAATATTTTCCTTGAGATATGTTTGGGAATTCGAGATCGATCGTGGATTCGTTTTGGTGATTTGCCGTTGACCTAAGTTGCTGGAGGAGGAGTCAAATCTGGCAGCGGCTCGCCAAACCATTTCAACGAAAGTTCATTTAATTTGCCTGACTGCTTCATGTCATCAATAATGTTGTCAAGTTTTGCTACTAGCTTTAGGTCTCCTTTACGAACACCGACGTAGCAGGGTGAGTTTTTCATGATGAACTTGTTTTCAATTTTGATATTGGGATTATCGCGAATTACTTTGGCAGCGACGACATTCCCAGTAGCAATCAGTTCTACTTGACCTGATATCAAAGCAGATGCAGTTAAACTGTTGCTAGAAAATCGTTTGACTAGAGGCGCTTGGTCTGGCGATAGCTTGGAAATCTCTAAATCTTCTAAAGAACCTTGAGCAACGCCAAGCGATCGTCCTTTTAGATCGTTGAGTGAGGGCGCTTTGATATCTGGACTGCCATACACCCCTGAAAAAAATGGCGCATAGGGCTTGGAAAAGTCAATAATTTTGGCGCGAGCTGGATTTTTGCCCAAACTGGAGATCACGATATCAACGCGATCGGTCTGAAGAAACGGAATGCGATAGTTGCCGATCACAGGCACTAACTCCGATTTGACTCCCAAAGCCTTGGCGATCTCGTTTGCCACATCGATGTCATAGCCTTGCGGCTGCATATCGAAACTCATCGATCCAAACGGCGTAAAGTCATTGGGAACTGCTACTTTGATCGCTCCTGCTGCCATGATTTTGTCTAAAGTTTTATCTGGATCGCCCTTAGGAGGTACAACTGCCGAAGGGTTAAACACAGCCATTGAGGTTATGGACTTAGTTGGGCTGGAGCAAGCAGCAATGCTCACAGTCAGAATCAAACTGGCGAGAAACAACGCGATCGCCCGATGCCATTTGTTAGGAATCAATTCCTTAAATATTTTCATCATCAGCAACACTCCAAATATCCCTCTGGTTGATATTTCTATGATTTGTAGTTGAGTTGCTTCTCCAACCGCTGACTCCAAAGAGATAGCGGATAGCAAAGAATAAAATAAATTAGACCAGCTATCGAAAAGACCAAGAGTGAGTTCAATGTGACATTATTGATCTCAGAAGCGACACGAGATACCTCAGAGAACCCAATTACTGATGCCAGCGAAGTCCCTTTAATTACCTGCACGAGGAAGCCGACAGTCGGTGCGATCGACATTTTAAGCGCTTGGGGCAGAACGATTAACTCTAGCTGTTTAGAATAGCCAAACCCCAACGCTGAGGCAGCTTCCCACTGTCCTGCAGGAACAGCTTCTATCGAGCCGCGCCAGATATCTGCTAGAAATGAACTGGTAAAAGCCGTCAGAGCAATGGTAGCGGCTGCAAGTGGCGATAAATTTATCCCAAAAACCACCGACATACCGAAAAATGCCAGAAAAAGCTGTAATAGTAATGGTGTTCCTTGAAAGAACTCGATATAGATCAGACTTAAGCCTTTAATCCACTTGTTGGGAGATATCCGCATCAGCATCAATAAAAAACCAACAATTCCGCCTACAACAAAGGCGATCATAGACAAGATAATTGTCCATTTTGCCGCCACCACCAAGTTAATGAATATCTGCGGTACTGTAAATCCATTCATTTTATCTTTCCAATTAACTATCGTCGATACTGTGCAAACTTAAAAAATCGTCGCTCAATTAGATATGACATTCCTTTGATCGTCCAAACGATCGCTAAATAAATGAGCGATATGGCAAAGTAAACCTCAAAACTGCGAAAAGTCCGAGAATTGAGAAAATCTCCTGCAAAAGTTAAGTCCTCCGTGGCAATCTGAGATACAACACTCGTAAATAACACTGCCAAAATCACCTGTCCGATCAGGGCCGGATAAATATTCGCCAAGGCAGGCATCAGAATGATGTACCGAAAAACCGATATCTTGTTGAAGCCAAGTGCCATTCCTGCTTCGGTTTGACCTTTGCTAATGCTCTCGACTCCAGACCGTACAATTTCGGTCGAATAAGCACCAAAGTTTAAAGCAAGTGACAAGATTGATGCTTGCTCTGCCGTTAACTTGATGCCCAAATTTGGCATCCCAAAGAAGATGAAAAACAGTTGGATGATATACGGGGTATTCCGAATAACCTCCACGTAGGCTAAAGCGATCGCATTTTGGATTTTGTTGTCAGAGGTTCTACAGACTGCCCCAATAATGCCTATGACTAGACCGAATGCGATCGCGATAACTGATATCCTGAAGGTCGTTAATGCACCTGCAAATAGTAAAGCAAGATTATCCCAGACAATTGAGAAATCAAACTGATAGCTCATAAGTATTTGGGTACTGAAACAGTATGAGAGTTTAGAGATAAGACGTAAGCAATCACTAAAGACTGCTCGCAGCGAGCAGAGAATCCTATCTATGAATTTCTAGGAACCTAGCCAAAGTAATTTACTCACCTAACGCCGAACGTTTTAACCTTATAGCCGAGCCGATCGGAGATTAGGGGCTTTGCTCCTCTCGGGGTTTTGTGCCCGTCTGCCCGAGGGAGAGAGACTTGGGGAGAGGATTTCAGCTATTTAACGTCTCGGTTGAATAATTGCGTACAGTATGCAAGCTTTAATAAATCGCTTCTGTTACGTTCATTACATTCTCAGGTAATCCTATTATTAATGCTCTGATGAGACCCTGTGGCGTTATCGTTACCTATAATCTTGAAGAGGTTGAGCTTCTCGAATCTATAAAATATTGAGAGCGAACTACTCTGCCGAATTTCAACTTACCGCTTTTTCCCATTCCGCTTCCGTCGGCAAGCGCATCCCAACAAAACAAGCAGAGGCTTCTGCTTCATACCAGCTAACTCTACAGACAGGACGATCGTCTCCCACATCTCAGGCATCCCAGTATAGCAGCGGCTGCCAGCCATCTTCAGACCATCCTCAGACCATAAGAAGTTGCGCCGCAGGTCAAGATACGATTGAAAAAAGGTCGATCGACCATTCAATGCGATAAAATGTGGTGATTTGTAGCTAACAAGGACAACAAGCAATGGATTTGGTTAGCACTGAAAGTCTTGCTTTTATTGCCTCGTGCATAACTGGCTTCAGCATAACTGCCGAATGCTATAACTCCCAGCACTTATCGCTTTTAAGCAGCTCTTCAAACTCAGCCATTGGCAAAGCCTGACTGAAAAAATAACCTTGAATTTCGTCGCACTCGCGATCGCACAAAAAAGCAAGTTCCGACTCATTTTCTACCCCCTCAGCAATCACAGTCATGTTCATGCCGTGTGCCATTTGAATAATCGCTATTGTAATCGCTGCATTTTGGCGATCCTCTGCAATATCGCGAATAAAACTCTTGTCAATTTTGATCGCATCAAACGGAAAGCGTTTCGGATAACTCAAAGAAGAATATCCCATTCCAAAATCATCAATTGCTATGCTAATCCCCATATCTCTCCACGCTGTAAAAGCTTGAACAGCCGTCTTTTCATCTTGCAAAATCAGACTTTCCGTCAATTCTAATTCCAGACATTTAGGATCGAGATTAGTTTCTGTCAATATTTGTCTGACTCTCTCCGTCAAATTTTTTTGCTCAAACTGGCGGGCTGACACATTGACTGCTACCCGCAGCGGCGGCAAACCCTGTGTTTGCCAAACTTTAGTTTGCCTGCAAGCAGTCTCTAACACCCATTCGCCCAGCGGTGCAATCAAGCCCATTTCTTCAGCCATGGGAATAAATTCTCCCGGAGAAACTCTGCCCCTTTCTGGATGATTCCAGCGCACCAAAGCTTCAGCACCAATAATTTTCCCTGTTTTAATTTCTATTTGTGGCTCATAGTAAACTTCAAATTCCGAGCGCTTTAAAGCATTGCGGAGAAAAGTTTCTTGATTGAATCTTTTGATGGAACTATGCGCGACTTTTGCAGTATGAAACTGATAATTATTGCCCCCTTGTTGCTGAGAATTGTACATAGCTGTATAAGCATTTTTTAGTAGCTGGTCTCCATCGCTGGCGTCGCTTGGAGATAAAGAAATGCCGATACTTGCCGTGAGGTAAAGTTCCGACCCTTTGACAATCATAGGTTGGGCTACAATATCTAAAATGTTTTGAGCAATCTTGGCAGCATCCTGTTTCTCCGCAACTGGTTCTAGAACAATTGCAAATTGGGCCGCTTCCAAACGAGCCACAATATTAATCTTCTCCGTGCAGTTACTAAGCCGCTCGGCAAATTTGCAAAGTACCGAGTCGCCAATTTCGTGTCCCAAGGTACTGTTAATTCGGTTAATTCTATCTAAACTGAGAGTCATAACGGGAATGAGTGCTGACCATTTTTTTTGCTTGTCTAATATCTGACTTAGCAGATCTCGGAACAACAAACGATTTGGCAAGTTTGTCAAGCTATCGTATTGATGTCTGTGGAGAGCTAATTGAATAGTTGTGTGCAAGTTTTTTTCCTCAAAGGGCTTGACAATATAGCCGAAGGGTTTGGTCGCATTGACGCGCCACAAAGTGTTTTCGTCAGCATAAGCTGTTAGATAAACTACCGGGATTTGAAAGCGCGATAAAATTTCGGCTGCTGCTGTAATGCCGTCGATTTTTCCTTGCAGGTTAACATCCATCAAAACCAAATCTGGTCGGAATTGGACTACAGATTCAATCGCTTCTTCTCCCGAATAGACCATACCAGTTATTCGATATCCTAGAGATATTAAACAGTCAGAAATGTCTTCCGCAATTATGCTCTCGTCTTCAACTATCAGAATTTTTTTGTTAAACACTAAATTCTCTCCTAAGAATGCAATTGGGGTTGGGAAAAGGTTATTTTAAAAGTCGTACCAGCAGTTTCTAACAGTTCTATTTTCCCCCGGATTTGCTTGACTAAAGACCCGACCAGTCGCAAACCCAACGTTCGGGCTTTTCGATAATCTAAGTCTTGAGGAAAACCAATTCCGCTGTCGCTCACGGTTAGCACGCAAAGTCTATTATTTCCTAAAGTAAAATCTATGTTAATTTTACCTTTGATTTGTCCTGTAAAAGCATATTTGAGAGCATTTGTCACAAGCTCGTTGATAATTAATCCGCAAGGAACGGCCGTATCAATATTAAGAGAACACGGCGCAATATTTGTTTGCAACTTAACGCCTTCTGCATGAATTTCATAAGCTTGGAATAAATTGTGGGCGAGATTTTGGATATATTCAGCAAAATCAATGTTTGACCAGTCTTTGGATTGATATAATTGTTCGTGAACCAGAGCCATCGATCTGACTCGGTTTTGACTTTCTTTTAACATTTCACTAACGCGGCTGTCTTGAATGTAGCGAGACTGAAGTTTCAGCAGACTAGAAATAACTTGGAGGTTGTTTTTGACGCGGTGGTGAATTTCTTGGAGAAGGACTTCTTTTTCGGCGAGGGACGCTTTGATTTGATCCTCATCCCGTTTGCGCTCTGTAATGTCGCGTACTACTGCTTGGAGAAATTTTTGTCCGTTAATTTCCATTGCGTTTAACAGAACTTCTGCGGAAAATTCTGAACCGTCGAGTCGTTGGTGTACCCAGTCAAATCGACAGCTACCTACGAGCATTGCTGTGTTCATTTTCTGTGATACTAAACTGGCTGAATCTTGTCCGTTAGGCTGAAACGGCGGGGAAAATTCGCTCGGATGCTTGCCGTAAAATTCTTTTTTGTTGCTACAGCCAAATATTTTTAAGGTGGCGTGGTTGCAGTCAAAAAAATATTGTTCGTCGAGCAACATTACTGCGTCGCTGGTGGCTTCATAAAGGCTGCGAAATTTGTGTTCTGATTCTTGCAGCGAGCAGATCAATTGGTTTTTTAGAGCTTCCGCACGCTTGCGTTCGGTAATGTCTGTCCCTACACAAACTGCTGCGGTTCCCTGAAGATATTTCTGAACTACTATCAAATAATTTCGGACTAACCCGTTAATTTGTATGTCTATTTCTTGGGAAGTTTGCTGAGATGAACTGTCAAAAAAATTGCGGATCATTTCTTCAAAACTCGAGCCTTTGTCGAGAAAGTTGATTTCTTGACCGACAAAGCTTTCAGGAGACAGTTTGAACGAGGTTGCTAAGTGCTGGTTGACTCCGATATACCGCAAATCTGAACTGATCCAAGAAATTAGTCCGGGCACGGCATCTAACACGGCGCGAAGTTGGTCTGTAGCTTCTTGGAGTGCTTCTTCCGATCGCTTGCGATCGCTAATATCTATCGCCGTTCCGCACAAGCCTAAAATAGCGCCGTTTTCAGCTTGGTTGACGATGCTGTTGACGCGCAGATGGACGGTACTCCCGTCTTTGCGAATATGTACTGTTTCGTAAGGAGAATTAGCGGTTTGTGGCTGAATTTTGGTTCTCGCTAAAAGTTGGGCAAATATTTCTCTTGGTCTATTTTTTGGGTCGTGAACTAAAAAATCGGTGAAGCGACGGCCGATCATTTCTGGCGGTTCGTAACCGTAGATGCGTTTGGCGGCGGAATTGACAAAAGTCAAGAGGCCTTCAATATCGATCGACCAAATCAATTCTTGGGAGGTTTCTACGAGGTTGCGGTACTTTTTTTCGCTTTCAGCAAGTGCTGCATGGAAGACTGCCGTTTGCTGCTGAAGTCTGTCTTCTAATTCTTGATTTACCGTTTCCAGAGTGGCGATGGACTGCTCGCGCTCGGTAATTTGAGTAGAAACACCCACTGCCCCGACAACTTCGCCGTTTCCATCTCGCAGGGCGGCGGATCGAATTTCGTACATAAAATGTCCCTCTCGGGCATTCCAAGTGCGATCGTTTCCTGCTAGTACCTCGGCAATATTTTCTAAGATATCTGGCTGGCTGCTGTAAACTTCAAAAATCGACAGCCCAACAGTTGCATCTGGTTTGAGTCCCAAATTTTCTAATCCTTTCCCTGCTGTAAGGGTTAACTTGCCTTCTCTGTCTGTTGCCCACAGGAAAATCGAGGCACAACTGACGGCAGCGTGCAGGGTTTCATTGACTTGTTTGAGCCGATCGATTTCTGCGTGAAGTCGCTCTTGGGTGCTGTTTAATTCTACCGTTAGTCGATCGGCTTTTTGCTGCCAAGTAGCAGCAGTGTCGCACATTTCTGCGATATTGGGGGAACGACAGATGGATTGGTTGCAGTGTGACATGGTTACTCTGGGATGCACTGTATATTTAACCCCAGCCTATCTTTTAAGCATAAACTTTTTCAGTCAAATATTACAGTTAGCTTCGATACTCATCCAAGCAATATGCGATAGTTTAAAGCTAGTTTAAAGGATTCAGGAATTGTGGCTCACTCAGGGTTTCTGGCGACTGTTCAGAAATTGACAATCAAGTGAATAATGGCTGCCAATTGGTACTTTTACTGTAAGTATGTATACTATTACAAAAATAAGTTCCGCAATTATCGGCTTGCACAAGAACTGGAATTGTAAATTTATTATATTTTTTTGCGTAGATTCACGCACCGAGGAATCGGGAATCGGTAATTTGGAAATATAGCCAGCGCCTGAATGGTTAGGAGGTGCTTAATTGTTGAAAATCATGAGATCGATTGCTTCTTACTTCTTCTGTCTTGCTTCTTCTTTCTTCTTTCTTCCTTATTCCTTCAATTAATTCCCCAAATTTTGATATTCTTGTCTATACTGCCGCTAATAATAGTTTCACTATCGCTGCTGAAAGTAAGACAAGTAACAGAGGTTTGATGTCCGCTGAGAGTGTGAATATGTTCGCCGGTACTGGCATTCCAAAATTTGATATTACCATCAGCACTTGCACTGACAACAGTGAGTCCTTCGGGACTAAAGGCGATCGCATTTATCGAGTTAAAATGCCCGACCAAAGTGATTGGACTATCTGGATTCGATAGCTGTCGCAGTTGAATATTTCTGTCCCAGCCACCAGTAGCCAACGTCTGCCCGTCTGGACTGAAAGCCAGACAATTCGCATAACCTTTAATTGTTTGGGAGCATTCTCTGCTGCGGAGGTTCCACAGCTTAATTGTACCGTCAGAACTGCTGCTAGCGAGAGTTTGTGCGATCGGGCTAAAAGCAAGACTAACAATTCCTGCTTTATGAGCTCCCCAAGTTAAAAGATTGCCAAAAGTACAGATTAACTTTCCCGTTTCTAAATTCCAAATTTTGATAGTAGCATCTGCCGAACCGCTGGCGATAACTTGACTGTCGGGACTGATGACAATTGCGCTAATTTCCGCTTCATGTCCCAGGGAAGTATGCCGCAATTCTCCTCCCTGCCAAATTTCGATCGCACGGTGTTTCGGAGTATTTCTGCTTCTCACAAAAACTTCGCTTTCTTGGCAAAGGACAAAAGTTTCTTGAGCGCGGGGATACTTGTCAACAGTATAGAGTATTTCTCCTGTCTCTAAATCGCAAATTCTAATTATTTTCCCGTGCAAACTAGCCGTGCGAGATCCTCCGGGACTAATCGCAACATTTGTCCCTGTTTTGACCGTGCGGATGCAGTCAAAAAGCTTGTAAGGGACGAATTCTTTTAAAGCTTGGCGCACTAGAGGTTCTGTCCTCGATCGCAAAATTAAATAAGCAACTCGCTGCACTTCTGATGCGGGGTCAAGCAGCGCCTCAATTGCTAAATTTAAACCAGCGCCTCCGTATTTAGGAGCATCTTTAACCGCGGCAATCCGCGACTCGATACTAGGACTGTTGAAGCGCTGCTTGACCCCGGCGATGCCTCCCAAAACAGCGCCGGCGATCGGGATTTGACTTTGGCCGCCGAGGACGGCATCATATTCTCTGGGTTGGTTAGAATTGTCGGCTATCATACGATTTTAGATTTTAGATTTTGGATTTTAGATTTTGGATTTTAGATTGAAGAATTGGATGAGTAAAAAAAGCGAGCTCACGCACGGATAAATAGGGGCAATTGTTATCGGATACTCTGTTGTGATTTTCTGAACATATGAATTCGGGGGCTTGTAACCTGGCTGGTTTCGCTGAAGCTCAAACCGCGTTTAAGATCGCAACTTCTAACTTGTTGACTGTTGCAGTTTATAGTATTATAATCAAATCAGCGTTTCACACACAAATCCGAAAGTGATATGTCACACTTCACAACGATCAAGGTTCAGATCAAGAATGGCGAACTGCTACATCAACTGTTGGAAGAGTTGGGTTATCAAGTAGAGTGCAATGTGCAGGTACGGGGTTATCGGGGTGACAAAACTAATGCCGACTACGTGATTAGGCAATCCAACGGTTACGATTTGGGTTTTCGCCGCAGCGGAGAGGATTACGAATTGGTGGCGGATTTTTGGGGCGCTCGAATTAATCAGCAGGAATTTGTCAATTCAATCAGTCAAAAATACGCGCGCAAAAGTTTGATGGCGGCGGTGCAGTCAGAGGGTTTTCATGTTGAAGAAGAGGAAACTTTGGCAGATGGAACAGTGAGAGTTGTAGTCGGTCGATGGGTTTAAGAATCGCGCTTTATTAACTCGTTTTTATGTACCCAGGACTTACGCAAAATCGGGTTAAAAATCAGATTTATTCGTAAGTCCTAAGCTGTCGGGCATCTTGCGTTGTACTTTTCCGGCGGGGGGACACCCCACAAGAATTTCATCAAACTTGATTGTAAAATTTAGATGCGCCTGGGCTTAGTACCAATAATAGAATTACCATGAAATTCGATCGCCCTGAACAACAAATTCAACAAAGTTGGGAGGCTAATGCTGACGCATGGATACAGGCGATCCAATACAACACAATCGAAAGTCGCCGGATAGCAACCGATGACGCTATTCTGCAAGCAGTGCTGCGCTATAAGCCTCGGCGAGTTTTGGATGTTGGATGCGGTGAAGGTTGGCTGACGCGCGCCCTAGCAAAGCACGGTGTTGAGGTTGTTGGAGTTGATGGTTGCGCTGCTTTGGTCGATCGAGCTCGCGAGAAAGGAGGCGGTTGCTTTCGGGCGATCGGCTACGATGAGATTATTGCCGATCCAGCGATACTCGGTCAACCATACGATGGAATTGTCTGTAATTTCTCGCTACTCGGTGAGGAAATTGGAGATTTATTGCGATCGTTACGCAAAGCAATAGTCTCAGACGGACATCTGTCGATCCAGACAGTTCATCCATTCACAGCGTCTCAGGAACAGCCCTATATTGATGGATGGAAAACCGAGACTTTCGACAACTGCGGCGGAGCTTTTCGAGAGCCAATGCCGTGGTATTTTCGCACCGTTAGTTCGTGGTTTCAACAAGTGTCGGAATCTGGCTGGAGGGTCTGTGAATTCGAGGAGCCGACACATCCACAGACGAAGATTCCTCTTTCCCTGCTGCTGATTTGTCAGTCACCCGGCGATTGAAATCGCTGCATAGAGTCAAACGAAGTCCGAGCAGAGGGGGACTGAAGAGAAGAGAGCGGATTTGGTATAATGCGATCGTCGCGATATAATTAGAGTACACAGGTAAACGGCTATTAGCAAAAAAAGTTAATTACCCATGAACATTGCAGAGATAAAGACAGCAGTAAGATAACTTTCAAAAAATGAACTCGCAGAGTTTCTCCAATGGCTTGATGAGTTCCAAGCAGCTCTCGCCGATCGCCAGTGGATCGATGGTGTACGAGTTAAGATAGATGCTGCTGTTGCCATGTCCGAACATACTCCACCGATTGACGGCGAAACCTTTATTGCAGGGATTTGCGATCGTTTCCCAAAATAGCTTGTAGGCTGGGTTGTTGCTTTCATCGTAAGTGCGCGCCCAATCTTTAATTATCACTCTCTGAAACCAGCTTTCCCTTTTCAAAGGCGTCGTTGTCATTCTTGTTCTTCCTGGATTGCATCAGATTCATCCGCCTCCTTATTCTCATTATTTGACTCTTCAACTGTGCTGCTATTTTGATGGGTATTTTCCAATAAACCAGCCTGTTTTAACAAGTGTCTGAGTAATCCAACTTTTAAAAATTTATTACCGTGAATTGGCACAGAAATTCGGATTGAGCTTCCAGCTTTCCCGTAGATGTGGTGACTGCCTTGAACTCTTAATAATATCCAGTCATTACGTTCTAGCAGCTTTGCTAACTCTTTGCCAGACATGGAGTTCATATAGCAATCTCCATAATTTTGTCTCGCTCATTTGTCTCGATGGATTCAATATCTACACTAAGGCAACCTTCGATTGCTTCATAGAGGTTTTGCAGCAGTTCCTCGAAGGTTTCTCCCTCTGTTGCACAGCCAGGAATAGCAGGAACTTCTGCCCAGTATCCGCCTTCTTCTGCTTCGTGAATGATAATTTTGATTTTCACTTGATTCTCCTAATTTATTTTCAAAACTTACCTCTTTATTACTGTACCAGACTTTACTCCTCCAAGTCCACCTGTTTAACCTGCTCTAAAGGTATATCTAGCGCTTCTGCAATTTGCTCGTCGCTCAAGCCCAACTGCCGTAATTTATCTATTGTTTCCATCTTAGTTTGATTTTTGCTTTCCTCCTGCAAGTCGGGAGTTTCCGGCTGACTTTGATCTGGGGTAGGAGTAGAGGGAGTAGGGCAATTGTTAATATAGCTAATACCAATAAATTTTTGATTATTTTTATTAACCAAAGTTGTTATATTCTGATTTATATGTCGTTCTAGGACGGATTCAAGATTACTTTTTTTAACTTGTTCACCAAACACCTCAGATAACATTTGCAAAAGTTCGTGACAAGCATTTTTAACGTGCTGGGAGCTATAACCATAAGTTTCTGCAACGCCAGCATATCTTTGACGCTTCAGTATTCCCGCAAGAATCCCCCGCTGCAAGTTGTTTAGATGTTTGCCTGTCTTGGCGCAAACAGCTTGATCGACAAATTGCAAGATCTCAGGACTGTCCAGAGCTGGGATGGTGAGATAGGATGGTTACTATACCAAACTTTTTCCAGCTTTTTCCAACTTTTTGGGCTTGACAGGTGGTGAGCAAGCTATTATATGTATTTATAGATAAAAATACATATAGCGGTTCTCACAAAGATGGAGTAAGCCTAAACCCAGTGTACTCAAGCTTTTTAAGTTGAAACCTCTACCTCATCTATCCAATAACTGCTATATACATCTGACCCATAAATACCAAGAGAAAATCGAAGTGTCTAATTTGCAAATATTTCATCTGCCCGAATGTATCACTGGAAGACAATCCGATATTGACCTAGCTCGCCAGATGATTCAGGCATGGAGAAGGGACGGTATCTTTCACGTGGCCACGAACAAAATACAGGAGCGAAAGAGCGAGAGAACTTTTGCCGCGAGCAGGCGGTTCTTTGGTATGCCTCTGGAGTCGAAATCCCAATTCATTAGCGATCTTACCTACAGTGGGTATATTGCTTCGGGCGAGGAAGTCACCGCTGGGGAGTCCGATTATTCCGAGATATTCACTGTTTGCAAAGATGTTCCACTAAATGATAGGCGTGTACAAGCGCAATGGCCTTGTCATGGTCCGGCGCCTTGGCCTGATGAGGACTACCAACAAAGCATGAAAGCATACATGGACGAGCTAGGCTCAATCGGCGAGAAATTGCTGAAACTGACGGCCCTGGGCTTGGAACTGGATGACATTAACGCTTTGACGGAATTGACCAAGGATGGTTGGCATCATATGCGCGTATTGCGATTCCCGGCGTTATCTCAAAAATCAACGAGAGGAATCGGTGCACATACTGATTACGGCCTATTGGTGATCGCGGCCCAGGATGATGTGGGTGGCCTCTATATACGTCCACCAGTTGAAGGGGAAAAGAGAAACAGAAATTGGCTGCCGACTGAAAGTATGGGGGGTATGTATGAAAATGAGGAACCCTGGATATTGGTGAAGCCTGTGCCAAGCGTACTAACGGTATTTCCTGGCGATATTCTGCAATTCCTCACCAATGGCTACCTCCTCTCAACACCACATAAAGTCAGGCTGAATACGAGGGAGCGATTTGCTATAGCCTACTTCCACGAGCCGAATTTCGAGGCTTGTGTCCGCCCTCTTTTCGCTCCCTCAAGCGATGAGCATATCCACTACGGCTCGCACTTTACAAATATGTTTATGAGGTGTTATCCAGACCGAATCACCACACGCCGGATTATTGACGAAAACCGCTTGTCAATTTTAGGTGTTTTGAAAAATGAGGGTCTTCGTCGTTTGACGACAGTGAAAAAAGCCATCGAATTGCAGAGATAAGAAGCAAAGTTTTTCGGTAGCAGGGATAACGATGCTTTCACCATAGCGATCGTCTTTATCTATGTATCCAGCTTCAAAATCAGTGCGCGATCGCCTAGTGAGGTATAATTGCAGTAGTTCCCTTGGGCAAATTGGATTCAGCAATATCTTCTTTTAAACTCACTTCCGAAAATATTTTAAATTGCATAATTCACGCTACTTGAAGATTAACTCCATCGGCTTGCCTCTAGAGTTTCCTGGGCAAATATCCTACGCATCAAGATTGTTTCTCCCGCCAAATCGCCTCTCTCTCGGCTTCTAAACCAGCCAAGAAATCAGTCAAAGCCACATTTTCATTTTTCATAATCGTTGCAATCCGATCGATTAATTGGGGAGCTTGAGGTTGTTTGGGAGCAAGCACAATCAGATTACCTATTGGGAGTAATACCAGCATATCTCCCTGATTAACATTGAGAGAATCTTGTAAAAACTGGAGAATAGTAATTTCCCCTCCCTGTCCCAGAACAATGGGAAATTATTGAATCTCTACATCCGTTTCTTGTGAAGTTATTGTCAGGACTTTAACCTCAGCCTTTAGTGTTAAGTTTTTAAGATTCTTTATTATAGCAAGGTTTGGGCATTGTACGTTTTGCCCGATCGCCCTAACCAGAAAACCCAAGTGCGATCGCCCGCAACTACCAAATCGTTTCAACGTCAGGAATATCATACCGCCGCGCGATCGCATCATCCAGGCGATCGCGCGGCAATTGGTCGATCGCCTAGATGATGCAACGATCGGTCAAACAACCCGACTCAGTATAGAGGATGTGCGGAATTTGCGATCGCAATGAGATTTCTTTGCCAACAACAATCACAACTGCAAAGCCCCCGACACCTTGGCATTTTTAACACTTGAAATCCGAATCAAAGACCCTGATTTTACAGCAATCTTAGGTTTCCATTCATAAACCCCATCGCTAGTCGCGCGGTTGGCTATGCTTTCAACCAACTTATTCTCTTGATACAGCTCAATCTTGACCTCATCCTGAATGTTGTCTCTCCAGAAAATCAAATAAGGTTTATTTGCTTCCACCTGCACTTTTTCTGCTGGTTGATCCACCAATATTTTTGGTGAAGCTGTCTGAGCTTTTCTATTCCTAAATCCTAAATAGTGCGGCAGTTCGCGAGTGGCAATATTATTTGATTGAGGCAACATAATCTCGCCGATTTTAGGATTGAATAGATAAGTTGAGAGTCCGCCGTCGATCGTCACGATATCTCCTTTCACTCCGAATTCTCGCATTAACTTAGCTGCTGCATCTAATGTCGCTTCATTAACTGTGATAATTGCCAGCAATTCATTACCCTTGCGACCGTCTTTGTCCAGCGTACCGATGACGTGATACCTATTTGCAGGATTTTTAGATATGAGTTTAGCTGGATGGTGCTTGTATTCGTAAGTAACAACTGCATTTTGTACTTCTTTTTGATTCAATGGCTTTCCGGTTTGCGGTTCGTAATTTGTGATATATGCTTCTCGATCGTTCCAGACCAAAGCTTTCAATCGAACATTTTTATACTGCCCATCTTTGGGTTTCTTGACGGGGCCGTAGAGGCCGTTACCGCCAGTAATAACTTGACCGTTGAATTTGATAGGAAAAGATAGCTGCGTGCTGCGTTCGTATTGTTCAAAAAAAGAACAGTTAATCACGGAAAAAACATCGTTAGCGTAAAGTTTTTTGTATTCTCCTGTAACTTCAGAGAATAACTTGCTCTTAAAGAAAGGACTGTAATATTTGTTTTCTCCCTGATAATACAATCCTTTATTGAAAGCCATCCGATCGACCTCTCCAATTAGCTGGTCTATTTGCATTTTTTGGACGTTAATAACTTGCAAATAAGCCAGATTTCCGTTGGGTAGTTCTTTTTTGTACAACTCTGCACCATCTCTGGTATCCACAGGTTGAAAATAACTGACTGGGCTGGAAAGTTGTTCGATCGCAAAATGTGCAACTGCTGCCACAACAGCAACAGCAAAAATCATCAAAAAAAACGGCAATATTTTTTTGATCCTGTTCATAAATATTAATTTGTTTCAAGACCACAACCCAAACTATCTTAAAAATAGCTTATAGGCCGGATTTTTACTCTCATCCCCATACTGATAGCCCAGCGTATCCAAAAAAGCCTGCCATTCCTGCATCTCATCGGGCGGTACTTGAATTCCCACCACAATTCGCCCGTAATCTGCGCCGTTATTTCGATAGTGAAAAACGCTGATATTCCAGTTAGGGCTCATCGAACCGACAAACTTCATCAACGCACCCGGACGTTCGGGAAATTCAAAGCGATAAAACAATTCATGATCTGCCAGCATCGAACGCCCGCCCACCATATGCCGCACGTGCAATTTCGTTAATTCATCATCAGTTAAATCCAAAGTCTTGAAACCACAATCTTCAAAACTTGCGGCTATATTCACCGCATCGGCACGGTTTTGAATTTGTACACCGATAAAAATATGTGCCTCTTTCTCATCCGCAATTCGATAGCTAAATTCAGTTAAATTGCGTTTGCCCAGACATTCGCAAAACCTGCGGAGACTTCCCGGCTTTTCAGGAATTGTGACTGCAAAAATAGCTTCGCGGCGTTCGCCAAACTCGGCTCTTTCTGCTACAAAACGCAGCCGATCGAAATTCATGTTCGCGCCGCAAGCAACAGCAATTAATGTTTGTCCTGCGATTTGTTCCCGTTCCACGTAAGCTTTCGCACCTGCGATCGCCAAAGCGCCAGCAGGTTCTAAGATCGATCGCGTATCTTCAAAAACATCCTTAATCGCCGCGCAAACATCATCCGTATGCACCAAAATAATCTCATCCACATACTCCTGACACAACCGAAAAGTTTCCTCCCCCACTTCCCGCACAGCAACGCCGTCAGCAAATAAACCCACCTGCGACAAACGCACCCGTTTACCCGCTTTCAGCGATTGATTCATTGCATCGGAATCGATGGGTTCGACTCCAATAATCTTAATTTCCGGCCGCAACCGCTTGACATAAGCCCCAATTCCCGAAATCAATCCGCCGCCACCAATTGCCACAAAAATCGCGTGAATTGGTTTTTGATGTTGCCGCAGAATTTCCATGCCGATCGTACCCTGTCCCGCAATTACGTGCGGGTCATCAAAAGGGTGAATAAAAGTTAAACCTTTTTCCGCCTCTAATTGGCGCGCAAAGGCGTAGGCATCGTCGTAGGTATCCCCATGCAAAACTACCTCTCCGCCCCGGGATATCACCGCATTTACCTTCACCTGCGGGGTCGTTACGGGCATGACTATGATCGCGCGAGTTCCCAGGTGGCGGGCGGCGAGGGCGACTCCTTGGGCGTGGTTGCCGGCGGAAGCTGCAATGACACCTTGTGCTAGCAAATCCGGCGACAGTTGCGCCATTTTGTTGTACGCACCCCGCAGTTTGAAGGAAAACACCGACTGCATATCCTCTCGCTTCAGCAAAAGTTTATTGTTGAGCCGTGCTGATAGATTCGGGGCTACTTCTAGGGCTGTTTCTTGAGCAACATCGTAGACGCGGGCGGTGAGGATTTGTACCAGGTAATCGCAAAGCATGGGGTTAGCAGGTTGGTTGATGCCAGATGGTGGGATAATTGTACGGCACTTGTGTTAGTATTTTGCGGGGAATTGGCGATCCTCTTCCAGGGCTTTCCTTCGGATCGCTTCGCTAACGCTAACGGGCGATCGCAAGTTTTCAATAATAACTTTTCCCTTTGGAACATAAGGAGCCTGAAAACTATGAATAATAATTCGTTTTTGCCGTTTCCCCGGTTATAAAATCCGGTTTGTGAGCGGTATTATAGCAGTTCTCAATAAAGTGAGGTATGCCCTATGCCCTATGCCCTATGCCCTATGCCCTAGAGCCGAGAGAACCTCATCTTACTGAGAAAGGCTATAGTCCGTAATCCTTGATTTAGTATGTAAATTCATGAACGTACAAATTACAGATTTGCGTGCGGTTGACGAGCCAAAAATTCAACAGGTAGCTAGATTAATAGTTGAAGGTTTTAAAGAGCATTGGCCCGATGCTTGGCCCGATATAAATTCTGCTTTGCAAGAAGTGCAAGAATCTTTGGGAGCCGATCGCATCAGTCGAATTGCTGTCGGCGACAGCAATCAAGTTTTGGGATGGATTGGCGGGATTAAACAGTATGACGGTAATGTTTGGGAACTGCACCCGCTGGTAGTGGGAACAGAATTTCGCGGACAAGGAATTGGTCGATCGCTCGTAGCTGATTTAGCAACAGAAGCTAAAAACCGGGGAGGGATCGTGCTGTGGGTGGGTACCGACGACGAAGACAATCAAACCACTCTTTCAGGCATCAATCTTTATCCTAACGTTTGGGAACACGTCGCCAAAATTAGAAATTTGCGCGGTCATCCCTACGAATTTTATCAAAAAATGGGTTTTGCGATCGTGGGAGTGATGCCCGACGCGAACGGAATTGGCAAGCCAGATATTTTCATGGCAAAGCGGTTGTAAAGTTTAATGTAGCTTCTAAATTTACTGACAGGTCGCTTGCCAATCCAACACTTAGCAAAATTAGTTGTTGAAAGTTTCCCAAAAAATCGGTCTAGTCTGGACGTGCGAACCCTGTTCGAGGGTCGCTAATAAACAAACCCAGAACTAACGAATCCATCACCGTATCCCAGACAGGAGTCAAACGTTCTGCATCGTCAACCCAGTAATCAAAAGTAATCAAACACTGAACATTAGAACCCAATCCAATACAGATCCGCGAATAAGCTTCCCGCTGTTCGGGAGGGTCTATAAACTTAAATTCAGTCCAAACAATGCGGGCAGTTTGCCGCTTCAATTGGATAATTTCCCCAGGAGCGATCGGATTTCGCGTATCATCTTCAACCACCTTCTGTAATAGCGGCACCAGCGGAAAATCTGCCCAGTTACCAGGTGGTAGCAAATTAAACGAAACCTCCAAACAACAATCATCATCCGGCGGCTTTTTATCCGTAAATCGGAACGACTTAGTATCCGGTTCAAAATGCCAATCTTCCGGGACATCAAAGCGGACTGCACCTCTTCCTGCTACAAAAATTCGAGTTCCAGGCTTTGACTTCCAATTGTGGTCTTCTTTAAGCTCTAGGGTTTCCTTGAGCCATTCTTGCTTTTTGCGCTTAGACATAAACAGAACACCAAATTACTGCTAATGTGTAGTTTTAGACTTGGCAAACACATTTTAACCTTATTTTGCTCGCCGTTTGCTCAAATATAACAATCCTTACAAAAATTATGAATTCCTCTCTTCTCTATTCCTCTGCGCCTCTGCGGTAAAAAAGAATTCCTTTCACAATTGGCTAACTTTTATTTTTCACTCTTTGGAATCACATACCTAATTCCGCCTTTATTCCCAGCCGCATCGCCCTTATAACGCGGGATCACATGAATAGCCGCGTGAGTTCGACTTTGACCTGCCTGTTTATTAATATTTATTCCCACATTAAACCCGTCAGGCTGAAATTCTTTACTTAACATCTCTTGTACCTTATTAGCCATAAACCAGCAAGCAGATTGCTCTCGAAACGGCAGTTCAAAATAATTGGCAACGTGACGCTTGGGGATGATTAAAACATGACCTTTGCTGGCGGGATAACCGTCAAACATCGCATAAGCTGTTGCTGATTCAGTTAGCAAAATAAGGTTTTTGTAAGGATTGCAGAATATGCAGTTATTAGTTGAATTTCTTTGATGGTTGTAATGCACGTATTTGTAAATTTCGCAATACTCATCTAAATGACTTGACTTAAATGGAAGTTTGACAATGCACTGATATGTATGTTTTTTGTGCACGTAATGTTCTCGAAAGCCTTCTTTTTTGATATCCCTTCTCACCGCAAAATACGCATTTCCTCCCGGTTTTAACAGGTGCGACACTTCCATCAGGACATTAGCTTGTTCTTCAGGAAACAAAACATTTAAAACATAAAAGCAAATGATGGTGTCAAATTTATCTTCGGGGAATTCCGGGAAATAATAAGGGTCATAACCCGCAATATTCACGCCTTTTTGCTGCAACAATCTAACATCGCTACCGAAGCCGCACCCAAAATCTAAGACTTTCCCTTGCAGCAAGTTTTTATCCAATAAAAATCTGGCTGGAAATGACAGGGAAATTCTTTCGATGGCCGTCAGGTGGCTGAATTTATTTTGTTGCTTTTTCATGGCGGCATAAATTTGATTTAAATAAATATTCTTCCGTCCGCGCACCATCCGGACGAGAGTTTGTGTAGTACCGATTTCAATATCCGAATGTTATCTAAAAATTTTATCATTATTGCAGTTTGGCGATCGCCCCTTTTTCCACCAACACCTTACCAGTCACCAAATCCCGCACCGTCGCCAACAAAACCCGCCTCTCATCCACCTCAAAACTCACCGAAACCCGATCAATTCCCAATACCCCGGGCGGATTCAAATGCGCCACGCAAACCTGCTGGTGGTGGCTTTCCAGAGAGCGAAAATCTGTCTGTTTGTTGAGCCAACTGCTCGTCATTTGCCCTTTTTCGTTAAAAATAACCTCCGCTTGCGATACCTCCGCAACTTCCCCAATATCTAACCGAATTTCCCTTTGGCCTTCAATTGCCACTTGCAACGTCAACTCTTCGCAACTTTGACAGGGATACTTCATTTCCTTGCTAAATATCGGCGAATAAGCATAAGCTTTAGCATAAGGTTCCCAGAGGCGAATTGCATAGCTGTGGCGCAAATAATCGTCAACACTCGCCAATTGTGTCAGCGCTAAAGCACCGTGCGCTACAGCTTCAAAAGGCTTATCTGTTTGGACTTTTTGCCGCCCAAAATACGAAACCACTAAATTAGATACAGCCGGAATTAGAGAAGTTCCTCCTACCAGCAAAACCTGTTCTATATCTGCTTTACCGATACCTTTTCCCAGTGCAATACTCAGCACTTCATCTAAACTTTCCCGCAACTGTTCTAACAACTGCCTAGATTCCAGAATTTCCTCAAGCTTGTCTCGGTTTACCTGCAAGTCGTAAGACATAAAATTTTCATCGTCAAACCAGCTTTCCTTCGCCTCATTAACTTGAGAAAGTTGAATTTTTAATTTTTCCGCTATTTCTAATAAGTTTTGCCAGCCAACTGGGCCGACTTCTGCCCGCGACGAACCAATTTGCCGCAAATAATCTTCGACAATCCAGATGTCAATATCTTCGCCGCCTACATAAGCATCGGATTTTGCCAACACTTCGGCACGCACCCCCCCCAGCCCCCCCTTGTCAAGGGGGGGAGCGAGATTTCTCCCCCCCTTACCAAGGGGGGGTAAGGGGGGGGTTAGAGCAGTACGAACTAAACTTAAATCTAAAGTTCCGCCACCAAAATCAACTACTAAAACTAGAGAACCGGGGCGTTTTACTGCATATCCCAGGGCGGCGGCTGTGGATTCATCTATTACCTGAACTTCCGCAACTCCCAAACTTTCTCCTAAGTCGCGAAACCAATCTAGATATCGCTCAAATGCTCCGACGGGTACTGTAAAAATTACTTTTTCTGGCTGTATATTTTGGAAATATAATTGTTTCCAAATACTTTTAATAAACTGTTCGGCTACTAATTCTGGTGTGTAGGTTTCGCCGTCGATATTGCGGGGTGGCGGCTGAAAGTCGGCAGCTAAATTGCGTTTAAAAGCTTTGAAAAAACGGTCTGGCTGGGATTGTCCTAAACGCTGCGATCGCACTTTTTCTCCCAATATTAACTCCCCCGCACTTTTCACAAATACCAAAGTCGGTACTACAGGTATTTCTCGGGGTTCTTCACTCGATTTATGCGTTTTAAAAATGCGGGATATCTCGCCCAATCTCAAAGTTTCTGGTGTTTGCGTATCCGGGTTTAGAATGCAGACAACCGTGTTGCTGGTGCCGAAGTCAATGGCAACTGTAGTCATGGTGATTTTAGATTTTAGATTTTAGATTTTAGATTTTATTTTTCATGCTGCCCAGGGTGGTGCAGCTAACTTTACTTTATATGACTTACGAATCTACTCTATTTGTAGGGTCGCATTGCGCCCCTTACTTAATTTTTTATGCCACCTGGCAGGGTGCGACTAACTTTAGCAGGCGTAAGAATTCGCTCTCCCTCCCGATAGCCGACAAACCGAATATAAACTAATTCTCCTTCTGTTATATCCTCAACATCTGGCTGGTGCAACTGCGGATTGTAAGCAGTTTGTTCCCACGCAGAACCAATCGTTTCAAAATCCCAGCTTGATAACAGATTTTCTAACGGAGTAAAAAGAGCAGAAAGATTTTTGGCGGGCATATCCGGCTTGGCCTCTGCCATTTTGCGGGCGGCGGGGTAGTTGGTTAACAAAGTTTGCAACTGTTCAAATGTAGCGCGGCGAAAATCGGCAGTTAGTTGAGTTTTTTGCTGCTGCAATTCTTCTCGCAGCCGGAAACACTGCTGCCTTAATTCTTCAATTTCGGTGGGATTAGTTGTGATTGTAGCCGATATTGGCAGCGCGATCAAAGTGCGATCGAACTCTTGAAAATTCAAATTCAGCACTTTTGCCAGTCGCCTCAGTTGGTCTAGCTTGAGGTTTCCCACGTCTCCCTGCCGCACTAAACGCACCGCGTAGCGACTTAAGCCTGCTTTTTCGCCTAAATCTTGCCAATCGAGAATGTCTAGCTGATTCATGCGTTCCCGCAGAATTGTATCGTACTTAAACTCGATCGCATCTCCCGCCTCAGATGCAGCATAAAGGTAGATTAAAATTAGAAAAATGCCCCCGACAGCCAGCGCGAAGCTGAAGGCAGGCACTGTTGTTACATCAACTGTTGCACCGAGGATCTCAAACATCTTTAACTCTTCTAAACTTGTTTTAAAGTCTGCGTTTGTTCAACGCTCAAATTTTCTTCGCCTTGGTAGTATTCTGGCAACAAGTCTTGAGATTCTACTTTTCCGAGAGCTTTTTCAATTCCGGCGGTGGTTTCGGTGCAACTCGAACCAGTGGCGTTGAGGACGGTTTCGGTAATTTTGCCGTCTTTGCCGATGCGGTATTCTATTTGGCGATATTCGGCCATAATTCTTCCTCTTGGTTTAATGCTTGAGTGTTGACTGTTGAGTGTTGAGTTATATTATAGATTCTATTTACCAATTATTCTAATGAATTTTTGTAGCGACAATGCAACCGGGGTTTCGCCGGAAATTATGGCAGCGATTGCAGCAGCTAATTGCGGTGCTGTGATGTCTTACGGAGATGATGAATATACAAAGCGTTTGCAAGTTAAATTTTCGGATTTGTTCGAGACATCTGTGACTGTTTTTCCTGTAGCAACTGGTTCTGCTGCTAATGCGCTAGGCCTTGCGGTTGTTACTCCTCCTTACGGGGCTGTTTACTGTCACGCGGCCTCTCATATTAATCTCGATGAATGCGGCGCGCCGGAGTTTTTTACAGGCGGTGCAAAGTTAGTCACATTAACAGGAAATCATGGTAAAATAGACGCAGAGACTTTAGAAAAAATTATCGAGAAAGCTGGTGCAGGTGTCGTCCATCACGTACAGCCGGCAGCCGTCAGCATCACTCAAGCAACGGAAGCCGGAACTGTCTACAATCCAGCGGAAATTTCCCACATTTCGGAAGTGGTTCGCAGCCACAATTTGCACCTGCACATGGATGGAGCTCGCTTTGCCAATGCTGTCGCCAGTCTTGGCTGTTCTCCTGCGGATCTTACTTGGCGCGCTGGTGTCGATATTCTATCGTTTGGAGCGACAAAAAACGGCGCAATGGCTGCGGAAGCTGTGGTATTTTTTAATCAAAAATTGGCAAAGACTTTTCCTTTTTACCGCAAGCGCAGCGGCCATCTTTTCTCGAAAATGCGGTTTTTGTCGGCGCAGTTGGAAGCGTATATAACGGATGATTTGTGGCTGAAAAATGCGGCTCATGCAAATAATATGGCAGCAAAATTAGCCGAAGGTTTGGCGGGAGTTGAGGGAGCGAAGTTTTGCCATCGAGTTGAAGCTAACGAGATTTTTATTCAACTTCCAGAATCAGTAATTACATCGGTTTTAGCTGAGGGTTTTATGTTTTATCGCTGGGATGAATGTACTCTTAGACTGGTAACGGCTTTTAATACTAGAGAAGAAGATGTTATTGCTTTCGTGGAAGCGGTTAAACGACATCAATGATTAAAATGTAGGGGCGGGTTTTACAAATAATACCGGCCAGCTATGAACAATCTAAGAAACCCGCCCCCACCTAACAAATAATCCACATCAACCTTAATTTATATTAAATGCAAAAAATAGGCGCGGGGATTTCTCGTTTGGTGGGGGCGGGTTTGAGATATTGTTGGTTATTTACAATTATTGTTTGTGACACCCGCCCCTACATTTTAAATGCGAAAAATAGGCGCGGGGATTTCTCGTTTGGTGGGGGCGGGTTTGAGAGATTGTTGGTTATTTACAATTATTGTTTGTGGCACCAGCCCTACATTTTAATAGGTTGAGGAATAGGTTCTGCAACTGCGGCTAGTTCTGGTTCAACTGCTTCGAGGTGTGCTTCTAAAAGCGCCAGATTTCTCATGTTTGATTTATAAAAAGCATCGAAGATATCTCCGACTAAAGGTACCGATCCCACAACGGCTTCTAGACCGATATTGTAAATCATTTTGCCTAGAGTCTTTTGGGGGATGTTGAATCGAGTTGCTAAATAAATTAGGTAGGCGGAAAACGCGGTATCTACGATATCCCCAGCACCCGGAACTAAACCGATAATCGGGTCTAAACCAATGCGAAATTTAGTGCCGGGGATGCCAATGGCGGTATCCATCAGGCGGCTGAGTTTGCGGATGCGGTTGAGGGTGGCGAGACGCTCTATGTTGTTCATATTATTATTGTTGAACTAGGTTGAAAATTTGAAATCTGTCGGAAGACGGAAAAAAACCATCTAGAAACCGCTCATTTTCCATCTTCGCTAATATGGTGAATTCCCCATTCGTGCATGGCATTAATAATCGGTTTGAGACTTTCGCCCAAAGGCGTTAGCGAATATTCAACTTTTGGCGGCACTTGCAGGTAAATTTCCCGGTGCACAATCGCGTCTGATTCCATTTCCCGCAGTTGCTGCGTCAGCATCTTCTGAGTAATGCCGTTGACTGCTCGTTGCAGCTCGTTAAAACGCTTCACTCCTTCAAACAACTCCCGCAGAATCAAGACCTTCCAGCGCCCGCCAATCACGTCTAGAGTGCGTTCTACAGGGCAACTTGCTCGATCGAGGTTTACTTCTTGGACTTGCATAGTATCTTTTTGGTAACTACGGCACTTTTAAGTGCGTACTATCCATAATAGCTTGACTCGGTTTAAAATAAAAACATCAAAGAAACACCGGATAAATTTCACTGAGGATTCAGAAAATGATTACCGTCAGAAAAAGTGAAGCAAGAGGACACGCTAATCACGGTTGGCTGGACAGTTACCACACATTTTCTTTTGCCGGCTATTACGATCCAAATTATATGAATTTTCGCTCTTTGCGGGTAATTAATGAGGATTTCGTTAGCCCCGGCAGAGGTTTCGGCACTCACGGACACAGCGACATGGAAATCATTACTTATGTATTAGAAGGAGCATTAGAACACAAGGATAGTTTGGGTACCGGTGCAGTAATTAAACCCGGTGAAGTGCAGCGGATGAGTGCAGGTACGGGTATCCAGCACAGCGAGTTCAATAACTCGAAGACAGACCCGGTTCATTTGCTGCAAATCTGGCTTTTACCCGATGAAAAAGGCTTGCAGCCGAGTTACGAACAGCGGGAGTTTCCAGTGGAAGAAAGGCGGGGAAAACTGCGGTTAGTGGCGGCGCGAGATGCCAGAGATGGTGCTGTGAAAGTGCATCAAGATGTTGATTTGTATGCGGCTGTTTTGGATAAAAACTCGCAGGTTTCTCATGCTTTTCAGCCAAATCGCCACGCTTGGGTGCAAGTGGCTCGCGGCTCAGTTGTGATCAACGGTTTGCCTTTGAAAAATGGCGACGCTGCGGCGGTTAGCGGCGAGTCTGAATTGGCGATTGAAGCTACGGAAGATGCTGAATTTTTGCTGTTTGATTTGGCATAGAATTGCACACCCAATATAGTTATAAGGTTTGCAATGCGCACCCTACTTAGTATGGCTAGTGATGGGTAAGGTGCGCCTTGCCCACCCTACTTAGTGATGGATAATGTGCGCATTGCGCACCTTACTTAGGGTGGGTTACTACTTAGGAAATAAGTAAATAGGAGGAAGACAGTAAATTTTATTTGTGGTATTTTTGCTAAGGTTAAGTGTTTAGGATAAATTGTTATGCAAGAAAACCCGATCGCCAGGAAGCATCTTATTGGGAGCCTCATCACTGGTTTAGCAGTTGGCGCGATCGCGGGCGCACCTATCGGCTGGATGGCTAATGGGTATTATTCCGAGCAGCGTTTGGCTCAAATTCTGATTTGCCGAGAAAAGAATAGAGATCAGCCAGTTGCGATTGTTGAGGCTAGGTGCGGTTCCCGATTCTAAATTTTTCTGCTAGCCAGAGGGCTGTGTCACATATTGTGAGGCTTGTGCGAATGTCGAAAGTTCGATCGTCGCGCAGGCGTTTTGGCGTTGTTAACCGTCAATCGATTTTAGATTTGAGATTTTAGATTTGAGATTTTAGATTTTAGAATTGACAAGGCCCAAAAACGGATACGCTGCCACGTACTTAAGTCGTGGAAAGATAAAAATTTTAGACCCTAGTTCAAGCTCCCAGATTTATCTGTGGGGTAAATCTAAAATCTCAAATCTAAAATCGACTGACCCCACGGATAAATTCGGGGGCTCCTTTATCGGATACAGGTTTTTTATTTCTGGACGGATGAATCCGGGCGCTTGTATCCTGGATGCTTTCGGTCAATATGCCACAAACCGGAAAAGTTATCCGTCAGTTGATATATGGGTATGTTAAATTTACACAATAATGAATTACAGCAGAACAATTCCGGCTATTTTGAGTGCTACGATCGCTCTGAGTTCGATCGCCCTCATCCCAATCACATCACCTCAAATTGCCCTCGCATTAACCGCCGACAAAGTTAAAACCGTTGCCCAACAAATTACGGTTCGCATCCAGGGGCCAAAAGGCGGTTCGGGAGTAATTTTAGAGAAGCAGGGCAGCACATACTATATTCTCACAAATTGGCACGTTGTCGATAAAGCCGGCGATTACGAGGTCGTAACTCCCGACGGCAAAGCTCACTCTGTATCATACAGCCTCGTGCGGCGAGTGCCGGGGATGGATTTAGCCGTCGTACCCTTCAGCAGCACTCAAAGCTACCCCCTGGCTCAATTAGCCAATTCCGCAGCAACTAAGGGAAACAAGGCTTATGTGGCGGGCTGGCCGATATCCGGCGGTTCCCTGAGACAGCCGATTTTCATCGCCACGGAAGGTCAGCTTACGGGCCGCCAAACTCCCTGGAACGGCTATACTTTGGTCTACAACAACTTAGTGAGAGCGGGCATGAGTGGGGGGCCGGTGCTCGACGATGCGGGGCGAGTTGTCGCAATTAACGGCATTGTCAGGTTAGAGGACAACTCGGATAAAATCGTGGCTGCGGGAATAGAAATCAATACTTTCATGAAATGGCGATCGACTGTTTCGCTGCCAGTAGTTCCCCAATCTCCTACTGCCGGAAATCCGAAAACTCCGGCGAATAATGCGCCCCGCCGGCCCGCAAGTGCGATCGCCTTTGCTGCTACAAATACCCTCAAAGGGCCTTCCGAAGTTGTCAGTTCCCTTGCCCTAGCTTCAACTTATTTTACTACAGGAAATAGCAACGGCACTATCTCAGTTTGGAATTTTCCCAGCGGGCAATTAAAAACTACCCTGCAAGGACACACGGAAGCCGTAAATGCACTGGCTGCGAGTGCGGATGGTAAGGTATTAGCTAGCGGCAGCGACGACAAAACGGTGAAAATTTGGAATTTAGAAACTGGTGCGGTTGTACGCACTTTGAGCGGGCATTCCAATGCAGTTTCGAGCGTTGCCGTTAGTCCCGACGGTCAATTTGTAGCCAGCGGCAGTTGGGACAAAACGATTAAGATTTGGAACCCGAAAACAGGAGAGTTGCTGCGGACTTTGACCGGGCATTCTGGCTTGGTGAATACTGTGGCAATTAGTCCCGACAACAAAACTTTAGCTAGCGGCAGCAAAGACGGTTCAATTAGGTTCTGGAATTTAGCTAGCGGTCAAGCAATTCGCACGATTGGCGGCAAAAACTTGGCTGTTTTGTCGCTAGCTTTTACTCCGGACGGCAAAAGTTTAGCGGCGGGAAACAGCAACGGCACTGTTGGGTTGTGGAATGCCGGAAACGGGCAGTTAATTCGGCGTTTAAGCGGGCATACCGACGGAGTTTGGTCGGTGGCATTCAGTCGGGATGGCACTACGCTGGTTACTGGGAGTTGGGATAAGAGTGTGAGACTTTGGGATGTGCGATCGGGCGAATTGAGAGGTAATTTGAGCGGTCATGCTGGCTACGTTAGCGCTGTGGCGATTAGCAGTGACGGTAAGACTATTGTTAGTGCCGGTTGGTTGGGGGAAATCAAGATTTGGAAAAGGAGTTGAGATTTTTTTGAACGAACCGCGAAGGCGCGTTACGCGGAGGGGCGCGTAAGCGCTACTCAACCTAGAAACAGCCCCGCCTCTGTAGCGAAGCCAGCTACTTGAGGGTTGGGGTAGGCACGGACTCTACTGGTAGGGTGCGTCAGTTCGTAGCGATTCGATGCACATGGGCTCATCATTTCCGGGTTCCGCACCCTACTACGTAGCATTTTGCTTCAAAGTACGATCGACACTTATGATAGATTTGGTTCTTGCCAGACTACACTAGAAGACAAAATCAAATTAGCATTTGCGCCATAAATTCGATCGACCCGCTGTGCTGGCGGGACTCTGCACTTGGCGGAGTCAATCTAAAATCTAAAATCTAAAATCTAAAATCGCGTGACTTCTGACAAATGATTGAAGTAGAACACTTAAGCAAAACTTACGGTTCGACCGCAGCGATCGCGGACGTGTCTTTTTCGGTCGAATCAGGAGAAATTCTCGGGTTTTTGGGGCCAAACGGCGCTGGCAAAACCACAACCATGCGGATTTTGTCGGGATATTTGCCGGCATCCAGCGGTACGGCCCGCATCGCCGGCCTCGACGTTCACGAAAACTCGATGGCAGTCAGACAGCGCATCGGCTATCTGCCGGAAAACCCGCCGCTTTATCCAGAAATGACTGTTGAAGGGTTTCTGTTTTTTGTGGCCAGGATTAAGCAAGTACCTGCGGGCGATCGCGCGCGACGAGTTACCTCCGCGATCGAACGCTGCGGCCTGGTTGATAAACGCAAAGTTTTAATCCGCAAGCTTTCTAAAGGATTTCGGCAGCGCGTCGGTATCGCCCAGGCGATCGTCCACGACCCCCCGGTCATTATCTTAGACGAACCAACCGTCGGCCTCGACCCCCGACAAATCATCGAAGTCCGCAATTTAATCAAAAGCCTTGGCGGCCAGCACACAATCATCCTTTCCACGCACATTCTCCCGGAAGTCAGCATGACTTGCAACCGCGTCACCATCATCAATCGCGGTAAAATCGTCGCTGCGGGTACTCCCGAAAATTTGATGGGAGAGTTGGCCGCCGGAGAGGGTTACGAGCTCGAAGTTGAAGGCGAGGCTGATTTGGTAAACAGTCTGCTGTTGCCGTCTTTGGAAAATGTGCCGGGAGTTCGATCGGTCGAATTAATTCCAAGCCAGCAATTTTTAGCAAGTCGTTACCGCCTGCGGGCCTTGTGCGAATCGGACATAGAACCCGGACGAGAAATTGCCGCAGCTATTATCACCTCGGGATTCGGACTTTGCGAAATGCGCCGCAATCGGGCTAGTTTGGAAGATGTGTTTTTAAGGCTGACAGCGGCTGAAAAGAAACCGGAAGAAAATCTGGTTCACAGCGAACCAGAGGTCGATCGAAATCTGCAACAAGCGGCAGAAACTCAAGACTCGATCGCGGATTCTCATCAATCGGAATCGCAACCGATTGTCGAAAATCTGATAGTTTCAGATATGCAAGAGTCGATCGAGCATCCTCAACCAGAATCTGAACCAGTTGTAGAAACTCTAGAGTCGATCGAGCATTCTCAACCAGAACCGATTGTCGAAAATCTAGAAGTTTCAGAAACCGTCGAGTCGATCGAGCATCCTCAACCAGCATCGGAACCAGTTGTAGAAACAGTAGAGTTGATCGAGCATCCTCAACCAGAACCGATTGTCGAAAATCTGCAAGTTGTTTCAGAAACAGTCGAGTCGATCGAGCCTCATCAACCAGAACCGATTGTCGAAAATCTGCAAGTTGTTTCAGAAACCGTCGAGTCGATCGAGCATCCTCAACCAGAACCGATTGTCGAAAATCTAGAAGTTTCAGAAACGGTAGAGTCGATCGAGCATCCTCAACCAGAAACGATTGTCGAAAATCTAGAAGTTTCAGAAACTGTCGAGTCGATCGAGCATCATCAACCAGAATCCGAACCAATTGCAGAAACAGAGGAAATAAGCGATTTAGAACCAGAAATGCAACCAGTGGCAGATTTTCTGGAAACTGTAGAAAGACAAGCATTGATCGAGAATCCTCAACCAGAACCGATAGTCGAAAATCTGCTGATTGTTGAAAGGCAAGAGTTGAGCCAACCTTCTCAACCAGAACCGGTTGTCGAAACCGTCGAGTCGATCGAGCCTCATCAACCAGAACCGGTTGTCGAAACCGTCGAGTCGATCGAGCCTCATCAACCAGAACCGATTGTCGAAAATCTAGAAGTTTCAGAAACCGTAAAGTCGAGCCAACCTTCTCAACCAGAACCTGTTGTCGAAAATTTGCTCATTGTTGAAACGGTAGAGTTGAGCCAACCTTCTCAACCAGAACCGGTTGTCGAAAATCTACTCATTGTTGAAATACCAGAGTCGAGCCAACCTTCTCAACCAGAAGCCGTTGTAGAAAATCTACTCATTGTTGAAACACCAGAGTCGAGCCAACCTTTTCAACCAGAACCTGTTGTCGAAAATCTGCTGATTGTCGAAACACCAGAGTCGAGCCAACCTTCTCAACCAGAACCGGTTGTCGAAAATCTGCTGATTGTTGAAACGGTAGAGTTGAGCCAACCTTCTCAACCAGAACAGGTTGTCGAAAATCTGCTGATTGTTGAAACGGTAGAGTTGAGCCAACCTTCTCAACCAGAACAGGTTGTCGAAAATCTGCTGATTGTTGAAACACCAGAGTCGAGCCAACCTTCTCAACCAGAATTCCAACCAGTTGTCGAAACACCAGAGTCGATCGAGCATTCTCAACCAGAAGCCGTTGTCGAAAATCTGCTCATTGTCGAAACACCAGAGTCGATCGAGCATTCTCAACCAGAAGCCGTTGTCGAAAATCTGCTCATTGTCGAAACACCAGATTTTCGACAACCTTTTCAACCAGAACCTGTTGTCGAAAATCTGCTCATTGTTGAAACGGTAGAGTCGAGCCAACCTTCTCAACCAGAACCGGTTGTCGAAAATCTGCTGATTGTCGAAACACCAGAGTCGAGCCAACCTTTTCAACCAGAACCTGTTGTCGAAAATCTGCTGATTGTTGAAACACCAGAGTCGAGCCAACCTTCTCAACCAGAATCCCAACCAGTTGTAAAAAATAGGCAACTTAAAAAAAAGCCACAACCGAGTAGCGATTCTCAACCAGAACAGCCACCTGTTACCAAAAAGCGACAAATAGAAAGAAAGCAACAGAATAGCGACGACAGCGAAACACCACCCGCCGAGGACTCAAAATGAACCAATCACCAAGAGCCAATTACCCATTCCCAATTCCTAAAGGTTAGTAATGATTAGTAATATTATCGCCATTTACCGCAAAGAACTACAAAGCTATTTTGCCTCGCCATTAGCCTATGCCATCGCAGCAGTCTTTTGGCTAATCACCGGCTACTTTTTAATAGCTATCCTCCTCGCCCCCGACGGGTTAATCCCCCAAATCGGCCAGCGAGACCAAATGGGAATTACCGAACCTCCCATCGATGTAGCCTACGAATTCCTGCAACTTTTCCTGCGAATAATGGGTTCCCTTTCACTGTTCGTACTACCCGCACTCTCAATGGGACTTTACGCAGAAGAACGCAAACGCGGAACCTTAGAACTATTAGCCACATCGCCCTTAACAAACTGGGCAGTTGCTACTGGCAAACTCCTCGGTGTTTTAACATTTTATACCACCATGTTGGTGCCCTTACTGTTCTGCGAGGCGATCGCCCTCAGTTCCTCAACCCCACCCGTACCCCCCGCAGTTCTCCTGCTAGGACACGGCGGCTTAATATTACTAGCAGCAGGAGTATTGTCCCTCGGAATGTTTATTTCCTCCCTCACAGACAGCACAATTTTATCAGCCATCCTCACCTTCGCTCTAGTATTATTTCTGTGGGTGATCGATGCAGCCGCCGTCGCTATCGGTGGCCCCTTCGGAACAGCATTAGGACATTTGTCGCTCTTAACACATTATACCAATCTTGTCAAGGGAGTTTTTGATACCAGCAGTTTAATTATGTTTGCCAGTTACATCATTTTAGGAGTATTTCTGACCGCCCAATCCATCGATGCTTTGCGATATCAGCGTTCTTAAAAACATCAGGGAAGAGTTCGGGTAATCAAGAGGGGAGAGTGGGAAAGTCGGAGAGTCGGAGAGTCGGAGATTAAAGGAGAGGCCAACAATTCCCCATTCCCAATTCCCAATTTCCAATTCCCCATTCCCAATTAATGTTAATTATTCCACTAATTTGTTGAAATAATGAGATTTATCAATCCAAAAATCGACTTTGCGTTCAAAAAAATATTCGGTTCCAGCGACAGCAAAGACATCCTGATTAATTTTTTGAACGCCATTCTTTATGAAGCACAACCAGTCATCGAAGACCTAGAAATAATCAACTCCCAACCAGAACCTCAAACTCTCGCAACCCAAGACACACACCTAGATGTCAAAGCCACAATTAACGGCGGCAGAATCGCCCTAGTTGAAATTCAACTGATCAACGTGCCTTTCTTCGGGAACAGAGTGTTGTACAACGCGGCCAAAAGCTACAGCCAGCAATTAACAGGAAAAGAACGCTACGAAAGACTAAAAACTGTAATTTCATTAAAAATTTCCGACTTTGAAATGTTTGAAAATCAACCCGAATTTATGTCGCGGTTTGTTTTTCAAGAAAAAGAGCAACAGTTTGATTGTCCAGATACTGAAATAGAATTAGTATTTATCGAACTGCCAAAATTTAGCAAGGAATTAGCAGAATTAGAAACAACCGCCGACAAATGGATTTACTTTCTCAATAACACGAGCAATCTGGAGACTGTACCAGAAACACTGAGTGCAGTTCCCGAACTTCAGAAAGCTTTGATAATTGCTAACGAGGACAACTTCACTCAGCAAGAATTAAATGAATTGCAGAAGCAAGAAGTGTGGATTCAAGACCAGCAGATTGCCATAGATTTAGCAAGAGAACAGGAGACAAAAAGCGCTCAACTCTCGTTAATATTGCGTCAGCTAGTGCGGCGCTTAGGCACAATACAACCGGAAACAGAAAACTGCATCCGTCAATTAGGCATAGAGGAATTAGAAGCACTAGGAGATGCCGCAATCGATTTCAACCATCCGTCAGATTTAACAGCATGGTTGCAGACTAATGCGATCTAGAATAACATCCTCAAACCGGAATTTTCTCACTCAATATTTAGATTATGAAAATTAGCAAAAAAAATTGGAAATACGTTTTTTTGCTGGGCCCCCTCCTCATCGCAGCGGGGGTAACAGCAGCACTTGTATCTGGAGTATGGGAACCCCTGACAGTCGGTTTAGTTATTGCCGGAGCAGTGACGATCGCACTTTGGCTGCTATATTTGAGTTACGAACAAAGCTTTTGGGGACAGCGTTCCACGCAAGCCAGCACCAACGCCCTAGTTGCTACTCTCGCCGTATTTGTAATTCTCGGAGTAATTAACTTTATAGCCGTTCGCTATCCCGTCCGCATCGACTTAACCGAAAGCCAACAATTTACCCTCGCCCCGCAGACTCAACAAATACTGCGAAACCTGCAACAAACAGTCAAAGTTTGGGTGTTTGACCCCACCCAAAATCCCCAAATTAAAGAACTGCTGCAAAGCTACAAACGCGAGGGAGGGGAAAAGTTCCAATTTGAATTTGTTGACCCGCTAGCCCAACCCGGAAAAGCGCGAGAATTTAGCATTACCAGCATCGGAGAAGTTTACCTGCAATCAGGGGACAAAAAACAAGTTCTGCAAAAAGGTGGCACTGCTTTTGGTAGCGACCCCAATCAAGGTCTTTCAGAAATCAAACTGACCAATGGCTTAGAAGAAATCCTGAGCACTCGCGTTGCGACAGTTTACTTTTTGCAAGGCAAAGGAGCCCGCCCGCTAAAGGAAGGTCAAGGCGGAATTCAGCAAGCTGAAAAAGCTCTGAAAGATAAATACTACAACGCCCAAACGCTGAATTTGACCGAACGCAAAGAAGTGCCAGAAGATGCAGATGCTTTAATCGTTCCTGGCCAGGACAAACCGTTTTCCGATACAGAAATTAAAGCACTAAAAGCTTATCTCGATCGCGGCGGCAGTTTATTGTTAATGGTAGACCCGGCAATTGATACGGGATTGGACAAACTGCTGCAAGAATGGGGGGTCAAACTAGACACCCGTTTGGCCATCGATGCTTCGGGTTCTGGTCAAAGATTTGGCCTCGGCCCTACGGTTCCCACAGTCAGGCGCTACGGCGAACATCCTATTACTCAAAGTTTTGGCACAGGCATTTCATTTTATCCGTTTGCGCGTGCTTTGGAAACGTCGCCCGTAGAAGGGATAGAGGAAAAACCTCTGATTTGGACGAGTCAAGAAAGTTGGGCGGAAAGCGATTTGACGACGAGGAAATTGGAGTTCGATCAAAAGACCGATCGACAAGGCCCGCTATTATTAGGGGTAGCTTTAGTTCGATCGTCCACTGACAGCACTCAGTTAAAGCCTTCACCTTCACCAACACCGGTAACGCCTTCACCCCAAGCATCGCCGACAACATCGCCATCACCGACAACTTCACCGACAACATCGCCATCACCGACAACATCGCCATCACCGACAACTTCACCGACAACATCGCCATCACCGACAACTTCGCCATCGCCGACAACTTCGCCATCACCGACAACTTCGCCATCACCGACAACATCGCCATCACCGACAACATCGCCATCGCCGACAACATCACCATCACCGACAACATCGCCATCGCCGACAACATCACCATCACCGACAACATCGCCATCGCCGACAACATCGCCATCGCCGACAACTTCACCAACAGCTTCCCCAATCAGCTATTCGGTGATTGTCTCGCAAGAAGCTACGCCTCCAGCATTACCGACGACTTCGCCAACACCGGCAGCATCTCCCACAGAATCTCCCACAGAATATCCGGAAAGTTCGCCAACACCCACAGCATCTCCCACAGCATCTCCCACACCGACACCAGAAACATCTCCCACAGCATCTCCCGCAGCATCTCCCAGTCCAACAGCTACTCCTTCTACGCCTTCAGCTTCTGGAAAAACATCGCGAATGGTAGTAATTGGCACATCTCAATTTGTGACTAACGGTTGGTTTGACCAACAACTCAATAGCGACGTGTTTCTCAATTCAGTCAGTTGGTTGAGTAAACCAGACCAGCAAAGCTTTTCTATCAGTCCGAAAAAAGCTACCAACCGCCGCATTAACATGACGGCTATTCAAGTAGGATTGCTGGTTTTAGCTTGGCTAGTTTGGCCTTTACTCGGACTGGGAATTGGCGGCGCTATCTGGTGGAAGAGAAGATAAGTTAGTTGACTGTTGACTGTTGACTGTTGTCAGTTGACAGTTGATTGTTGTCAGTTGACTGTTGTCAGTTGTTATTAATAACAGACTCCCCAATGCCCAATGCCTAATCCCCAATGCCCAATTCTCAGTTATTATGAAATTGCAGAAAAATACATTAGTATTGATAGCCGTCGCGTTGAGCATGACTGGGTTGGTTGCTTTGTTCGAGATGCAAGTGTCTCCGAAACAGGAAGCCGCGAAGGAAGAAAAACAGAAAATTTTTGCTTTCAAGTCCGATCGCGTACAATTCTTTACAGTCAAAACTCCGGAAAATATATTGACTTTTGAGCGAGTTTATGCAACAAAAGGAGGCAAGTCTAGCTGGGAAATGAAATTGCCAGTGCAAGCACACGCAAGTCAAGCATCGGTGGATTTTTTGCTAGACAGGCTAGCAACAGGAAAGAGCGATCGCACGATTAATATTAGTGCTGCTCAACTGCCAGAATTCGGTCTCGACCAACCCCAAGCTACAGTCACAGTAAAACTGGACAACCAGGAAACTCACCGCCTAGTTTTAGGCAAAACAGACTTTAGCGGCCGCTTCTTGTACGCTCAAGCCAATCCGCCGGAAGCGCCCCCTCAAAATTCCGCCCAAAATTTGCCCGTGCTGCTAGTGCCTTTTGACTTTAAAAATGCCGTCCAGCGACCTTTGTCAGAGTGGAAAAAAGCAGAAGTACCTAAAACAGACAAACCGCAAAAACCATCTCCCACCCCAAGTCCTGAGAATAAATAGATGGCAGGTCTATCTGAGATGTTGCACATTCTCAATAAGCCTTTTATGAACGGGCAAGATGCCTGTAAAGCGAAGAATGAATTTTCTTGTGGAACAGACCAGAAAGCCTGTTGCTGACAATGGTGCGCTCTGGGATAGAATTTAAAGAACAAATCCCAAAACCTGTTACATCCAACATTCCTCACCTAAAATACAGAAAAGTCTTAACTTAAACTGTATTTAAGTAGCGTGCATTACCCCCAGGAAAGGGCGAATATGTTTCAGACAGCACTCAACAAAGGTACGACAGCAACGGATACAGCGCTTGACGTTGAACTCCGCAAGGTCTTTAAGGTATTTAACGGCGAAACCGCAGTCCGCGGAGTAGACTTCAACATCCGCCAAGGAGAATTTTTTAGCATTCTCGGGCCTAGCGGCTGCGGCAAGACTACGACGCTGCGGTTAATCGCTGGGTTCGAGACTCCCTCGGCGGGCGAATTAATGATTCGCGGCCAGTCGATGACCAACACTCCAGCTTACCGCCGTCCGGTAAATACTGTGTTTCAAAGCTACGCTTTGTTCGGACACATGAATGTCTGGGACAATATCGCTTTTGGATTGCGGATAAAAAAGCTGGGGAAAGCGGAAATTGAAGAACGGGTACGGGAAGTTTTGGCATTGGTGAAAATGGAATCTTTCGCCAACAGGTTTCCCGGTCAAATGTCGGGCGGCCAGCAGCAGCGGGTGGCTTTGGCGAGAGCTCTGGTAAATCGACCGGCGGTTCTGCTGCTGGACGAACCTCTGGGTGCTCTGGATTTGAAGTTGCGGAAGCAGATGCAGTTGGAACTGTCGAATTTGCATCAAGAACTCGGTTTGACTTTTGTGATGGTGACTCACGACCAAGAAGAGGCGATGAGTCTGTCTGACCGGATTGCGGTGATGCACGAGGGGAGGATCGAGCAAATTGGCTCTCCAGAAGAAATTTATGAGTGTCCGCAGACGGCTTTTGTGGCGGATTTTATTGGCGATACGAATTTGTTTGCGGGTACGGTAGAATCGATCGACCGATCGACTCTCACAGTTCGCACATCAGCCAATCTGAAAATAACCGTTCAGCAGTCGGATATGTGGAATGGTGTCACAGGCGACTCTGTTGTGGTCAGCGTTCGGCCGGAAAAAGTATATTTGAATCTCTACCAGCCGGAAGTGTCGGTCAACTGTTTTGAAGGGCGGCTCAAAAATACTATGTACATGGGCACGCACGTTCATTACGTGGTTGAGTTGGCGTCGGGCGATAAAATTACCGTGCGCCAGCCAAATACCGGCGGCTCTTTCCCAGATCCGCACACGCCGATTTATGCTTACTGGGGAACTACTGATTGTCTCGCTTTGACCGATCGAGCATAATTACGAAAGAAGTTCGCCAACGAACACGCGATCGAGATTTAACGGATGTCACGGAGGTCGGGAAGTTCGGCAACGAACAGTGTACGGGATTTAACCGATTTAACAGATGGATGTTGCAGGGAAGTTCGGCAACGAACAGTGTAGGGATTTAACGGATTTAATCGAATTTCCCAATCCCTAATTCCCCAATCTAAAATCTAAAATCTAAAATCTAAAATCGAATTTCCCAATCCCCAATTCCCCAATCTAAAATCTAAAATCTAAAATCTAAAATCGAACTGTGCCTCCGACTAACTTACCAATTTCCAGGATTTTTCCGGCTAATTCTACACGCCGTCAGTTCCTAAAAAATTCGGCGGCGACAATTTCCGGGTTAGCTGTTTCTAGTTGCGGCTGGCGACTTGCAGACGTACAATCTGCTCCTCCCGTCAAAGGTTCTGCCGACCAACTTTTCATCTATACTTGGGCAGGCTATACCGATAACGCTTTGCTCGATCGCTTTGCCCAAAAAACCGGCATTCGCGTAGTGGCCGACGTGTTTAGTTCCAACGAAGAGATGCTGGCGAGAGTTCAAGCCGGTGGCGCCCGCGCCTACAGCATCATTTACCCGTCTGACTACATGGTGGTTCAAATGACGGAACTCGGGCTGTTGAGCCCATTAGACCACTCGATTTTGGGCGGGCTCGATCGGCTCAAAAAACAGTTCCAAAACCCTGTCTATGACCCAGGAAACCGCTACAGCGTGCCTTTGAGTTGGGGAACCACAGGCTTGATTTACAACACCGAACAACTCAAAGAAGCTCCTGAAGATTGGAACTATTTGTGGGAACACAAAAAGGAGTTAGCAAAGCGAATGACGCTGGCCAGTGATGTCCGAGAAGTCATGGGCGCTGCGTTGCGGATGTTGGGTTATTCTCTGAATTCTACGAACCAAGAGCAAGTGAAAAAAGCTTACGAAAAGTTGGTGGAACTCAAACCGGCGATCGCATCTTTTACTACTGATGCTTGGCGGCCTCAAATGCTGACGGGGGATTTGAAAGTAGCTATGTGTTATTCTTCTGATGCTAATGAAGTAATTTCAGATAACGATAAATTGAAGTATGTCGTCCCCAAAAGCGGTTCTTCTCTGTGGACTGACACTTTAGTAATTCCTAAAGGTTCTCCCAATCCCGAAGCAGCTTATAAATGGATTAACTTTCTGCTGCAAGGCGATGTCGCTGCTTCTTTAGTAGAGCGGCTCAGTTTTTCAACTCCTTCGGAAGATGCTTTTAGTTTGTTGACGCCGGAACTCCGCGAAAATGAGCTTCTTTTCCCTTCGGAAGCTGTTTTGAAAAATTGCGAAGGTGTGGCTCCGGTAGGGAAATTTATGGAAGTGTACGATCGCTATTGGACTCAATTAACCAGCGGCTAATTATCAAACCTAGGGCGGGTTTTACACACAATCTCTGATTCTCACCCAATATTTACATAAACCCGCCCCCGTATAGCCGATCGCCTACTATATCCGTATTATATCCGCGTTAATCCGCGTTCATCAGCGGTTAAAAACTCAAAAAAATTGATTTATGGCTGTTTCAACTAGAACTCCCCCTCCTATTCCTCCCAATTCTCCTTTGAAGGCTGAAACTGTTTCCCCGTGGTCGGCGTGGACAGGCCCGCTGGCATTGCTCGGCCCTTCTGGCTTGTTGCTGCTTTTATTATTAGTCATACCAACTCTGGTGATTTTTCAGCTTAGTTTGGTGCCTAATATTAAGCCGGGAGATTTGGTGAATCCTTCGGGAATCGCCAACTACCTGCGAGTGTTTGAGCCGCTGAATTTGCAGGTGATGGGGCGATCGCTCTTTTTCGCAACGGGGACTACTATTCTGTGTTTGCTGCTGGGATTTCCCGTCGCTTACTGGATCGCCCTCAATGTCTCGAAAAAGTGGCGGAATTTAACTTTGTTAGGCTTTGTATTGCCGCTGTGGACTTCTTCGCTGTTGCGATCGTATGCTTGGATTACAATTCTGCGTCCTACGGGGGTTCTCAACTCGCTGCTGGCACTTGTAGGCATTCCTCCTCTAGAATTGCTCAATCAAAGTTCCGCAGTTTTAATCGGCATGGCTTACAGTTATTTGCCTTATATCGTGACAATTCTCTACGCTTCTTTGGAAAAGTTAGACCGCAGGTTGCTAGAAGCATCTCAGGATTTGGGCGCGAATCCAGTGGAAACTTTCTGGAAAGTGACAGTACCTCAGACGATGCCGGGAATTGCTGCGGGTTCTTTGCTAGTCTTTATTAGCTGTTTGGGCGATTTTGTCGATCCGGAGTTGCTCGGTGGAGCTTCGAGCATGACGGCGGCTCGTTTAATTTACAATCAGTTTTTGGGGGCGACTCAAAATTGGGGGCTGGGTTCGGCTCTGAGTATGGTATTAATCTTTGCAGTGAGTATCGGAATTGCCCTTTTGCTCAAATATGGCGATCGTAATGCAATTTAGGAGGAAGAAGGAAGAAGGAAGAAGGAAGAAGGAAGAAGGAAGAAAACAATCCTAACCTATTACCAATTACCCATTACCAATTACCGATTACCCAGACATGGAAAATACCACCGAAAATCTACAGGAGGAAATACAAGCCGATATGTACTTAAAACCTAAATTTAAGATTTCTTGGCAGGTGATATTTGCCGTTGTGATGTTTTTTTATATGTACCTGCCCATCTTGGTACTTACTTTTTACAGCTTTAACAAATCGCGTTTTAGCGCCGGCTGGGAAGGATTTACTTTAGATTGGTACGTTAAATTATTTAGCGATACGCGGATTTTAATTGCCCTGAGAAACAGCTTAACAGTGGCTGTTTGTGCAGTTGCAATCTCGGCTGTACTCGGCACTTTAATGGCTGTTGGTTTAGCCCGATACCGCTTTCCTGGCAAGAATTTATATCAGGGAGTTTCCTACTTGCCGATTATTATTCCAGATATTGCGACCGCAGTTGCTACTCTGGTATTTTTAGCGGCGCTGGCTATTCCTCTGAGTTTGTGGACAATTGTCGCCGCTCACGTTGTGTTTTGTCTGGCTTACATCGCTCTAGCTGTTTCTACTAGATTGGCAGATTTAAACCCGTATTTAGAAGAGGCTGCCTTGGATTTGGGCGCAACGCCTGTTGAGGCTTTTGTTCAGGTTTTGCTCCCTCAATTAATACCCGGAATAGTTTCGGGTTGTCTGCTGTCTTTTGTCCTCAGCATGGACGATTTTTTGATTGCGAGTTTTACTGCAGGTAGCGGGACTACAACTCTGCCGATGGAAATTTTTAGCCGGATTCGGACTGGGGTGAAACCGGATATTAATGCTCTCAGCGTGCTGTTGATAGTAGGTTCGGGAGGATTGGCATTTTTAGCGGAATATTTGCGCGGCCGGGGCGAGCAAAAACGGGCTCATTAGTCATTAGTCATTGGTGATTAGTCACCAAAAAACCCGGTTTCGTTAAGAAACCGGGTTTATGAAGCGGTGTGGTGCCAAGTACGAACCCTACAAAAGTTCTGCGTGTAGGACCCAATTGCTGCTACTTGGCTGGTAATTTCACTTTAGTAGCCAAACCTAGTGCTTCCAAAACTTGAATTGTCATCCAAGTGAAGTCAATTTCCCACTTTTCCATCCCGTGACGCGCCGAGTATTGATAAGCATGGTGGTTGTTGTGCCAGCCTTCACCGTAAGTCAGGACAGCCACCCACCAACAGTTAGTAGAACTATCGTTTGTTTCGTAGGTGCGGTAGCCAAATTTGTGAGTGGCGCTGTTAACAAACCAGGTGCAGTGATACACCAAAACTAAGCGTACAAAAATTACCCAGACTACAAACGGCCAGCCTGCGGCTAAGTAAAGCAAGACGCCAAAGACGATTTGCATCGGGAGAAAGTAGTTTTGCAAAAACTGGTAAAACGGGTCGCTCGAAATGTCTTTTGTGCAGCGGGCAATTTCAGCGTGAGCTGGACCTTTATATAGCATCCAGCCGATGTGACTCCACCAAAAACCCTTTTGGGCATTGTGAGGGTCGAGCGCATTTTGGTCAGAGTTGGTGTGGTGCAATCGGTGCAGCCCAACCCAATCAATTATTCCTCCTTGACAGGCAAGGGCTCCGCAAAATGCTAGAAAGTATTCTACGAATTTTGGTGTCTGAAAACTGCGGTGGGTGAGCATACGATGCCATCCCAGAGTTATTCCCAAACCGCCGGTTATCCAGTGCATGAATACTGTTAAACCAACTGCTGTCCAATTGAAGTTACTGGGTAGCAGTGCGAACAAAGCGCCGATATGAAGTCCTGCTAAACTAATAACGTGCTTCCAATTGTATTGGAGTTTTTCTTGCGTTGCAATTGTCATTCTCTTTTTGATTTCTGATGAGATGCCGAGCTAGATTCACGCATAATAGTTGGGGATTGAGCAGTGAACTTTTTTGCTGCACTCTTGCCCAAACTAATAAAGAATCAATGATAGATTTGGGATTAGGATTGAAAAAGATTTACGGTTGTATTTTGAAAATAAAAAATTTGGCTGCCAAACAAATTTTTTTCTTCCCAATTATATTATAACTGATTCTGGTTTTGGTTGGGTCGATCGCACCAGAGGATTCGAGCTTACTTCAACCCAACCTATACCGATCGCAAAAACAGGATTAGTCATTGGTCACGAGCCATTAGTCAAGAACAGATGACCGATCACCAATAACTAATTGCCGATCGCTATTTTTCTGCTAATTTCACTTTGGTTGCCAAACCCAGCGATTGCAGGAGTTGAATTGTCATCCAGGTGAAGTCGATTTCCCACCATTGCAGGCCGTGGCGAGCCGAGTATTGAAAGGCGTGGTGGTTGTTGTGCCAGCCTTCGCCGTAGGTGAGCAGGGCAACCCACCAGCAGTTCGTCGAGCGATCGCCCGACTCGTAGGTGCGGTAGCCGAATTTGTGGGTAGCGCTGTTAACCAGCCAAGTGCAGTGGAACACCACCACGATCCGCATAAACACGCCCCAAACCACGAAAGACCAGCCGCCTAATAAATAAAGCAACACACCGAACACAACTTGGATGGGGATAAAATATGCTTGGAGAAACTTGTATACTGGGTCGTCGCCGATGTCTTTAGTAAAGCGGGGGATTTCAACTCTGATCGGGAGATCCGAGAGCATCCAGCCCATGTGGCTCCACCAGAAGCCTTGATTGGAATCGTGGGGATCTGTTCCGGTGTCGGAATGTATGTGGTGTAACCGGTGCATTCCTACCCAGTCGATCGGGCCACCTTCACAGGAAAGGGTACCGCAAATAACTAGAAAATACTCTAGCCATTTCGGTGTTTGAAAACTGCGGTGGGTGACGAGGCGGTGAAATCCGAGAGTAATTCCTAAACCACCTGTTACCCAATGCAGGAATACTGCTAGCCCGACCGCAGACCAGCTAAAATTACCCGGCAGCAAAGCAAATAAAGCACCGATGTGCAGAAAGGCCATAAAGCCTACGACAGGCCAATCAGGAGAAGTTTTTTTGGAAGTTGCAATCGTCATGAATATATTATGTTTACAAACTAGGGGCCGCATCTACGCCATAATGAACAGCGCGCACGCAAAGGGTGAGCGAGGTATAGATGAATAGCGTTTCACGGCTACAGGAAGCAGAACAGGCACTCTTTCAGATTTTTTCTGGTATTGACACTACAGTCAAGCAAAATCTTCAACGAGTCTTAAAAGCTTTTCGCAGCCACCGGGTTGGAGTCCACCATTTTGCAGGGGTTACGGGTTACGGCCACGACGATTTGGGTCGGGAGACTTTGGACGGGGTGTTTGCCGAAGTAGTAGGGGCAGAGGCGGCTGCTGTCCGGGTACAGTTTGTTTCGGGCACTCACGCGATCGCCTGTGCTCTTTTTGGCATCCTGCGTCCTGGTGACGAAATGTTGGCAGTGGCTGGTTCTCCCTACGATACTTTAGAAGAAGTGATCGGCTTGCGGGGGCAAGGTCAAGGTTCACTTGTTGAGTTTGGCATTAGTTACCGTGAGTTGCCTCTAACTCGCGAAGGAAGTGTGGATTGGCAGGCATTGAGCTCTACTATTTCAGAAAAAACTCGCCTGGTTTTTATCCAGCGCTCTTGCGGCTATTCTTGGCGGTCGAGTTTGTCTATTTCTGAGATTGAAAAAATCGTCGCCATAGTCAAACATCAGAATCCTAACACAATTTGCTTTGTTGATAATTGTTACGGGGAGTTTGTTGATGATTGCGAACCTACTGCTGTAGGTGCGGATCTGATGGCTGGTTCTTTAATCAAAAATCCGGGGGGTACGATCGTCCCTGCTGGAGGTTACGTCGCCGGCAGGGCGGATCTTGTGGAGGCCGCAACTTGTCGCTTGACAGCGCCGGGAATCGGTAGCAGCGGCGGCGCAACTTTTGATTTGAATCGACTGCTGTTTCAGGGTTTATTTATGGCTCCCGGTTTTGTGGGGGAGGCGATGAAGGGAAATCATTTAACGGCTTATGTTTTTTATAAGTTGGGTTATCGAGTGAATCCTATGCCTTTGGCTAGAAGACGAGATGTGATTCAGGCGATCGAATTCGGTTCTGCTGATAAATTAGTTGCTTTTTGTAAGGCCGTTCAGCAAAATTCTCCCGTGGGTTCTTATTTAGACCCTATCCCAGCTCCGATGCACGGATATGAAAGTCAGTTGGTGATGGCTGGGGGTACTTTTATTGATGGGAGTACGTCGGAGTTTTCGGCTGACGGGCCTCTGCGGGAGCCTTACGTGGCTTTTTGTCAGGGGGGGACTCATTGGACTCATGTATCGATCGCCCTTGAGGCTGCGATCGAGGGTGTGGGCCCAGCTAAGTAAGTTTGTAGTGAGGACTTCTGTCTTCTCTGTGGCTGATAGTCAATAAGGACTAAAGTCTTTACTACAAACAATTTTTGTAAACAATAATCAGACAGACAATAAATCCGATGATTGTTCCGAAGCCGATAATAAAGCCGATCGGCGTGGCATTTCCCCCATCAGCTTTTTCAATTTCTGCCAATTCTGTTAAAGTTAAAACTTTGACATCATCGGGCAAATTCATTCAGCATTGCTGAGTGCTTGAATATCGCTGTTCATAATCACATTTACATGGCGCGTAATTTTGTCAATTTCCCAATCCCACCACCTAATTTCTAATAGTTTGGCAACTTCATCATCGCTAAAACGCTGTTTGATTGGATTTGCGGGGTTTCCACCGACAACGGTGTAAGCGGGAATGTCTTTTACTACAACGGATTTTGCGGCAATAACGGCACCATCGCCGACTTTTACTCCTGGCATAATTAAGGATTCATAGCCGAGCCACACATCATTGCCAATTACGGTATCGCCTTTACTTGGCAGTTCGATTAATAAATTCATGGCTGTTTCCCAACCATTCCCAAAGATGGGAAAAGGATAAGTTGAAATGCCGTCTAGTTTATGATTTGCACCGTTCATAATGAATTTGACCTTGGTGGCTATCGCGCAAAATTTTCCAATAATTAATCGGTCGTTTCCGTAGTTATAAAGTACATTTTTTTCAAAATTTTCTGGCTCTATTGGATCGTCGTAATATGAGTAATCGCCGACGATAATGTTGGAAGATTTAATAAAGTTTTTGATGAAGCATACCCGCCGCTGATCGACCATAGGATAAGGTCGGTTTGGATCGGGCCCTATTTCTGTCATAAGTTTCAAGCCTTATTCGTTAAGCTGCTGGATTGATGTACTGTTAATTAGAGTTAGATTTGCTTCTGCTTCAATAACATAGAGTAATAAGGTTTGTCAAGGGGTGGGCGAGAAATTTTGGTCGATCGCCCTGCAAGAAATGAGACAAAATGGTAAAAGCCAACATCCATCCGTGTTGCGAAACGGTTAAAAATCCCAAATTAATATTAAAGAAGCGATCGCAGTGAGATAATTTATGAGAGTACGAACCTACTTCATCGGTGATACCCAATAAATTGTAAAACTGTTTTACGACACCGTACCATTGCAAGATGCGATAGCCAAATACACAGCCGTGGAACCCCATTCTACTCTGGTGAAAATTGCCCGCGGCTTGGGAATTTGCCTGGGAGATTAACACAGAAGTTACCCAAATTGTACCTTAAAAAAGGTTCGTAGTTGCGCTTGGGCGCTCCGGAGTACCCAAGCGCAACTACAAACCTACTTCTCTAGCAATTACCGCAGCAGCAATGAGGCGATCGCATTCAATAATTCCTGGCATTCGTCCGCAGCTAACAAGTCATCAGAATTACGAACCAGACAGTTATAAATATAATGCGCTGCTTGAATTTGCTCCGGCACTTTGTAGCCTTCCCAAACTTCCTTATTGGGAATAATAAACAGCAAACTTGCTAGCATCTTTTTTTGAAGGATTAGAGAATTAGGGTGAGATTCAAACAGCACCTCGGTTGAACCCGATAAAAATCGGCGGATCTCAAACCCCGTAGAATTTATTTGCTCCTTTAAAGCTTGTAAAAAAATATATTGATAAACTGTAATTAAGCTATAATTTTCTAAGATAGTCTCAGCGAGTTGCTCTTGAAAAAAATCGATATCTTCACTTTGGCAGTAAAGCATATCTGGCAAAGGCAAAGCCAAAACTTCGGGATGATTGACTCGACCCCAAATGTGGGTGAGAACGTGGTCTCTACTTAAAGTCCGAAAGTCCATACTTTTAGAGCCTGCAGTTAACTTATGAAAAAAAAAGGAAAGATTGAATGATTTTCAACCTAACAGATTAATTTCCCCCACACCTTCCCCTTCCACCTCTTTTAAATTACTTGTAGCTCATTTAGCAGAGTCGGGAAATCACCCGATCGGATTATCTTTGAGAGTGAGGGCGATCGAGGCCTACAATCTAATTAACACCGGAGACTATTTATGAGAGTACGAACCTACTTCATCGGTGATACCCAACAAATTGTAAAACTGTTTTACGACACCGTACACGAAGTAAACATCCGCGATTACACAAAAGCACAAGTAGATGCTTGGGCACCAGCAGATATCGATATCGAAAGTTGGACTAAAAGTTTAAGCAGTAAATTTACTTTTGTAGCAGAAGAGGGTGATAAAATTGCAGGTTTTGGGGAATTAGAAGCAAGTGGCCATATCGATCGTTTTTACTGTCATCAAGATTTTCAAAGACAAGGAGTTGGCAGGCTAATTTTAAAACAAATTGAGTCAAAAGCCAAAGACTTAGGAATTAACAAGTTGTTTACCGAAGCCAGCATTACAGCTCGACCTTTTTTTGAAAGCCAGGGATTTATGGTGATTACAAAACAAGAAGTAGAACGGAGAGGACAAAAATTCATCAACTTTGCGATGGAAAAAAATATATAAACAACGATTTGTGTAAAATTAGATCGAAGAGTTTTACGGAGGAGTTGCGATGGTGACGGAAGCTACAAATGTGCTGGGCGGAAAGTTAGAGAATTGCTGCACTTCGCCAATGACGGGGTATTATCGGGACGGCAAATGCAATACAGGTGGTGGCGACTTTGGGGCTCACACTGTTTGTGCTCAACTGACGGAAGAGTTTTTGCAATTCACCAAGTCGAATGGAAATGATTTGAGCACTCCCGTTCCCGAATTTAACTTTCCCGGTTTGAAGCCTGGGGATTGCTGGTGCTTGTGTGCGTCTAGGTGGAAGGAAGCAATGGATGCGGGAGTTGCGCCGCCTGTGGTTTTGGCTGCGACTCACGCCTTGACTGTGGAATACGTTTCTCTGGATGAATTGAAGCAGCACGCTGCTGATTTGTAGGAAGGTGTTGGTGTGCGATCGCTTTTAGTCAATAAGGGCGATCGGGTTTTTCTGATGAATAGCAAATTTATCTTTCGTAACTCAAATATTTAAGTGCGATCGGGCGTCACTGTAAAGTTTTATGGTTGAGTTTGTGGTTCCCACTTACAGATAGACTCTGGTTTGAGAGGGCAAGTTTTGGGAGCGATCGGATTTCCGCTGAGCCTGATTTCAGTCAGTTTAGTCAAAGATTCGAGCGGTTTGATATCGCTGATTTGATTTTTTTCGAGGGATATCCCAGTCAGGTTAGTCAAAGATTCGAGCGGTTTGATGTCGCTGATTTGATTGTTGCTGAGATCGAGCCAATCCAGGTTAGTCAAGGATTGTAGCGGTTTGATGTCGCTGATTTGATTGTTGCCGAGATGGAGCCAATCCAGGTTAGTCAAGGATTGTAGCGGTTTGATGTCGCTGATTTGATTGTTTTTGAGGGAGAGATATGTCAGGTTAGTCAAGGATTGTAGCGGTTTGATGTCGCTGATTTTATTGTCCTCGATGAAGAGATCTCTGAGGTTAGTCAAGGATTGTAGCGGTTTGATGTCGCTGATTTGATTCTTGTAGAGGAATAGATATCTCAGGTTAGTCAAGGATTGTAGCGGTTTGATGTCACTGATTTTATTGTTGTTGAGGTAGAGCCAACTCAGGTTAGTCAAGGATTGTAAGGGTTTGATGTCGCTGAGTCTATTGTTGTTGAGGTAGATATCATCCAGGTTAGTCAAAGATTCTAGCGGTTTGATGTCACTGATTTTATTGTCTTTGAGGTTGAGCGAAATCAGGTTAGTCAAGGATTGTAGCGGTTTGATGTCGCTGATTTGATTTTTTGGAAGATCGAGCCGAGTCAGGTTAGTCAAGGATTGTAGCGGTTTGATGTCGCTGATTTGATTTTTTTCGAGACCGAGATCAATCAGGTTAGTCAAGGATTCTAGCGGTTTGATGTCACTGATTTGATTGTCGCCCAGACCGAGAAAAATCAGTTTAGTCAAGGATTCTAGCGGTTTGATGTCGCTGATTTTATTGTCGCCCAGACCGAGCGAAATCAGGTTAGTCAAGGATTCTAGCGGTTTGATGTCGCTGAGTCTATTGTTGTTGAGACCGAGCGAACCCAGGTTAGTCAAGGATTCTAGCGGTTTGATGTCGCTGATCTTATTGTCCTCAAGGCTGAGCGAACTCAGGTTAGTCAAGGATTCTAGCGGTTTGATGTCACTGATTTGATTTTTGTGGAGATCGAGCCAAGTCAGTTTAGTCAAGGATTGTAGCGGTTTGATGTCGCTGATTTGATTGTCGGTGAGGGTGAGATCAGTCAGGTTAGTCAAGGATTCTAGCGGTTTGATGTCGCTGATTTGATTCTTGTAGAGGGAGAGAGACGTGAAACTCGAAAGTTTTTGATTAGCGGCATCGCACTCAGTAGTCTCAGCTTTCTGCAACAGTACCTCAACAGTATGTTTAGCTTCAGGACTCAAAGAACCTTTTTTGCGACACCAATCAGCAAATGTTAATCCAGTTTTTTTCGGTTGCGGTTCAGAGACTAACGCGGAAGGTCTATTGTTTCGCGGTTGCGAATTGGAAATTAACTCGGAAGGTCTATTTCCACATGATGCTAGGACGATCGCACAACCAGTAAGTGCGATCGACTTTGGTAAATTCATGTATTTCTGTGCAACTATAAGTGTCACAATCTTTTACGTCTAATTTTCCCAACTGTATAAAACAAACACACTGCCTTACCGTGTCCCTGCCAAACATCTATTACAAACTCTCTGAATCACCTCACTCATGCAACTTATACTAATTTATAGGTGCGTCATTTTGCCTGATATTCTATGCCGAGCAAGGATATTTCGCCGCTGGGCACCCTACGTAACTAATTAATATTAATTCCCACCAAATCTGCCACAACTTTCTCCAATCCAGCTATCACCTTCGCCGTCCGTTCCCAGTCAACCTTATCGGGTGTATCTTGCGCCGTGTGATAGTAAGGATAGCGATAGGGAGCAGTATCTGTCACCATCAGCCCTGGATAACCATGCTGCCAAAAAGACCATTGATCTGACCAACCAACACCAGGAATGCCACCCGGAATTGCTGCACCTTCCGAGGGAAATTCAGCATGGTGGCGGAAAGATGCGATCGCCTCTCTAACCAATTTACTTGAGGATGTATTGCCAATAAATCCGATAAAATTCCCCGACGTAGGATAAAAAAGGTTTAATGGTGCTGGATATTTCTGACTGTTTTTCGCATCTGAGTAATAACAATACTTCGGACAGTTTTATATATTATCGAGTGTCCGAAACCCAGACTGGCTATATGGTGGACTATTATTTCAAGGTTTAAGTCCAGCCCTAAGTTTCCTAAAATGCGTTAAAAATGGCAGGGCTTTCTCTGTAAGGCTTACAGGGCCGTTAAAAAACTGTCCGAAGTATTGTAATAACCAATTGTTTCTAAACTGAGCATCGAAACAATTTTTTCATTACGCTCTCTGCATCTTTTGGCATAAACCAAACTCCCCATATCAGCCGTCCAGAAAAAAGGCGGTTCCTCATTCACAAACTCAACAAAACGCACAGTCTTTTCAGGCTTTTTACCTGCAAACATTCTCGCTAAAGCTAGCACTCCCGCCGCCCCAGTTGCGTTATCATTTGCCCCAGGACTCCCCACCACAGAATCATAATGTGCCCCAATTACAACAATTTCATCTACCTTTTTTCCCCCGGGAATCTCAACTTCTATGTTATAATAAAAATTATCATCAATTTTATATCCTTGTCGTTCAACTTTATAGCCAGCAGTTTGAAATGATGCTTCGAGAAAGTCAGCAGCTTCTACAAGTTTTTGATATTGTATAAAGTTGCGCTCTCCGATTTCACCAGCGAGCTTTTCCACATCGCGCTGTAAAGCATCTCGGAGCGAGATTTCCTGTGCTGTTAAAGGGGGAATTGTCCCGCTGTAGCTTTTCCCTGGCATTGCAATCATACTCAACCATATCCCACTAATCAGGCTAATTAAGATTGTACTAAGGATAGCCAGTCTAGTTAACGTTCCGCGATTCCATAATCCTATTGTTCCCAATTGCATTTGTTTTCTATCTTTTGCTATCCTTGTTTAGCAGGGTGCGTCAGTTAGCGTTATTTTTTCAATAATCCAACAGCTTTTGACTGACGCACCCTACAAGTTTACACATCTGGTAACTTATACTGCCCCACAATCCGCTTAGCATATTCCGGCACATGAGCCTCTAATTTCTCCGGGTAATTCCGCTTCACGTACAGATAATTGCGAGTGAAATGAGAATCAATCGAAAACCGAGCATATTCCAAACCCTTCGGCCCAATTCTCTCAATAAAAACTCCCATTAACTTCGCCGCCCACATCGGCAAAGTCACCCCTTTTTCATAAGCCGGAATGCTTTGCTGAACCGCTTCTTTTCTGTTTCCCTGAGACATCACGGGCTGAGTATTTAGCTGATCCGTTACTAAATCTAACATCTCTTGCCCGGTGTCATTTCGCACCACAATCCACTGCCAGCCAAAAGGTGCTCCCATGTAGCCCACAACTAAATCTGCTAAAGAATTGACATAATCAAAACAGCTCAAACAAGAAGGAGCAAAAACATCTTTCAATTCCTTAGTATTCAGCCCGAAAAACGGCACTTTTTCTTCCGAACCATCTTCGTGTTTGAAGTGAACGTTAAAGTCTTGCATAAACTCATAAGATACAACTGTTTGGGGAGAACGGCTAGTCGTATCTAGGAATTTCTGCAAGCCTGCACGGCTGACATTATCGACACAGGGAGTTCCCAAAACGTAGAGCTTCTCTAAACCGAGTTTTTTCTCGACTGTTCGCAAGGCTTGAATTTGACAGCCGACGCCAATTACTAACAGCCGCTTCATCCCCGATTTTTCGATTTGTTCTAATACTGAAAGGTTGGGAGAGAGAGTTGGTTTGTTGACTTTTGCTGCGAGAATTTCCTCGCGATTCCTAGCAATAATCGGCATCGGTTGAAAACGGTCTTCTTTGGTATTCTGGACGCAAACAACACCTTCTACAATTCCTTTTTCAAGCATTTCAATCGCAATTGTACTGACGATTCCCGTCCACTGAGCGCCCTCGATCGGCTCTTTTTTCCGAGCAGCCATCATATTTTGACTGACTCCGAAATACCAATCGTCGGGATTGTCGAGATTGCGCGATCGCCCGTGAATCTCTGCTTCTAATTCTGCGATGTGCTGTGTTAAGAAAGCACAAGATTCCTTGACATAATGGATGTAATATGTATCGCACAAACCGCACTCGCTGCAAAGTTCTTTAGCGGGCCGGCGGCTACCCGGTTTCAGGGCTTTGGATTTTTGGTGTTTACTAGAATCTGTTGCGGTCATCTAAATTACTTATTTTATGCAGATATGGCTTTTGTTAGGATATCACAGCAATTCTGGTTATTAAGTAGTCGCTCTAATTAAACGTAAAACTTTGTTTGCTATTCAGAAATCCGTCAGGGCGGTATCTCTTGGAACTCCCCTACAGAAACCGGGTTTCTAGGTCTTAGATCTTTGGGGACGAATATCCTTATTTTTTTAGTGCCTCTTAGCTCGGATTTGGCTTGTGTAGGAGTTAATTCTCTTTACCCGGGATTATTAGTATAGAATCCGGATCTAGCGGGCGATCGCGCGAATACATTGCCAAATAAAGCTATAAAAAAATGGTAAAAATGTTTGTGATAACAGCCATAGCTGGCATCACGATGAATCTCGCAATTTCGAGCTTAGGATTTGCTGCTTTAGTTCGCCCTGTTCCCGCTATGAATCAAACTGTTGCGACTCTAGAAAGAATGCTCAGCGCGACACAAAAGCCGGTGGCGCTGAACTATTCGCGCCTGGGGATTGGTGGCGTTCGGTTGGGGATGCCTGTAGAAGAGGCAAAACGCAAGTTGGGAAAACCGCAGCGCGACGAAACTAAACCTGCTGGATCTGGGATGGACGGCAAGATTCGCACGCTAACCTACTCAGGATTGACGGTAGCAGCATGGGAGGGCAAAGTTTATTTAATTTCTACTACCAATCCCAAGTTTCTGACAATGGATGGTGTGAAGGTAGGAGATAACAGCCAAAAAGTTGTTAAAGCTTACGGTTACGGGTCGCAATCTGTGCAGGGTGGATTGACTCGGTTGATTTACAGCAATGACCAAAAGGCTTCTAATTTGATTTTGGAACTTAAGGGCGATCGCGTGCAAAAAATTATTGTGAGCACGCAGCTAAACTGAAATATTAAACCACAGTGCAAACATCTCGGTTTACAAGTTTGTAGTCAGGAATTTATTCCTTATTTATTAAGATTTTTAGCCTTTCAGTGAGTTGACTGGAGGGCTTTTTCCTGATGTGCGATCGCCCGAGTCTCCTTAATCCTCTTGATCGTCATCCGACAACTTTGCCATTTCCTCAGCAACTAGCGTCTGAAAATCCTCTCCGCAGTGAACGTTCAGATGGATTGCAACACTCAGGATCTCTGCTAGAATTTCAGCTTTTTGTCGATCGCTCAAATCAAGCAACTGAAGCTGAGGGATTAAAGTAATAACATTTTGACACTCAGTACCCAATTCTTCAATTAACGTACTCAGCGTAGAATTAGTTACAGAAATTGTCCGATCGCTAACTTGCATCTTTACTTATGCAATTCTCAGTCCGCTAGGAGTGGGCTTCGTTTGTTCGCGGTTTCAACCGCCTAGCGATCTCGGATTTGGGATCGCACCCATAAAAAAAAGTAGAGGTGCGATCGATCGCATCTCTACAAAAATTCTAAATAAGGTGCACATTGTGCACCCTACCAATTAGCTGTTCTGGGGAACAGGAGCACTCGGTGCTCCAGAAAAAGTCGGCGCTACAGAATTACTCGGCGCAGGAGTCTTAGCCCGTTTCTTGATCAAGATTGGCTTGACGCTGTTTTCTCCACCAATCGGGGGATCTTCTTGTTGAGCGTAATCCGCGCCCATCCAAGCAGGACGGCTTTGGTCGAAAGCCATTTGCAAAGCAGCAGCGGCGATCGCGTGGGAGTCGTACTCCTCGGATAACTGAGATACTAGAGGCAAGAAAGATGCCATCCGTTCGCCAGCCAAAGCTTCGCGAACTTTACCCTGCATCTTTTCCAACTGACGAGCTTCAATTTGCGCCCGTGTCGGAATGTTTCGCACCGTCAAGCTCGATCGCACGTGGCGTTCAATCAAGCGCAGTTTGCGACGATCGACCGGTTGAATCAGCGTAATTGCCGTTCCTTCGCGACCAGCCCTGCCCGTGCGTCCGATCCGGTGGACGTAGCTTTCCACACTGTCGGGCAAATCGTAGTTAATCACGTGAGTCAAGTGATCCACGTCCAAACCCCGCGCCGCAATATCAGTCGCCACTACCCAGCGCACCTGACATTGGCGAAACCGCGACAGCAAGCGTTCCCGCTGTGCCTGATTCAAATTACCGTGATACTCGTCAACGCTGTGACCTGCTGCTTGCAGTTGGCTGGTGAGTTCCGCCGCCGACTGTCGCGTCCGCACAAAAATCAGTGCAGATTCCGGGTCTTCCATTTCTAGGATTGGCTGTAGAGCCCTTGCCTTCGACCAGCCGCGCGGAATCATGTACACGCCTTGGCTGATCCGCTTCGGCGTTGCTTTTGGCTGTTCTACGGTGACGTTGACTGGGTTGCGCAAATGGCGCGACACCAATTTCCGAATGGAAGCTTCCATCGTCGCCGAGAAAAATGCCGTTTGACGTTCTTTTGGTGCAGCATCCAAGATTTTTTCCACATCTTGGATAAAGCCCATGCTCAGCATTTCGTCAGCTTCATCCAAAACTAGCCATTTTACCTTGTCTAGTTTCAGGCTGCCGCGGCTGAGCATATCCAATATGCGTCCGGGTGTACCCACAACGACGTGAACGCCGCGCTTCAAACGCTGCATTTGGCGATCGATCGATTGACCGCCGTACACCGTCAGAACTTGCAGAGAGCGACCCACTTTTACCGGGCCGTCGCTGCTAATGCCGCTCAAATCGCGGATGGCTTCAGTTACTTGCATCGCCAATTCGCGAGTCGGCGTCAGCACCAGTGCTTGCACCGCAGTTACATCTAAATCAATCCGCTCCAAGATGGGCAACGAGAATGCTGCCGTTTTGCCTGTCCCTGTTTGGGCTTGACCCACAACGTCGCGACCTGCTAACAGGTGCGGAATTGCTTGTACTTGGATGGGAGTAGGTTCTGTAAAGCCTAGTGTTTCCAGATGGAGAACGAGTTCTTCCGAAAGACCTAAGCCTTCAAACAATAAATTCATTAATGCTCCTAATAACGAGTCTTAGCCTTCTAAGTTGCCCAACTCGGATGCGGATTTCTGCTCTAGGGCAGGAACTCATAAGAGTTCTTTATGGTGCTGCGCCTGCGCGCACCTTCTTAAATAGCAATCGAGTATAGGGCAGCTCCGTCGATGGTGACTAAATTTACCAATTCGACAGCCGTCTTTGATTTTGTGACATCACCGATACCAACCGCCAGGGGTCGGGTTATAGGCTTCCAACATTCTTAAAATAGGACATTGGACTTCCTTTGAGGTACTTGCAAGCTTTCCCTCTAGGGCATTTTATAGTGAGGATCATGACCAGCCCCACTTAACTACATAGTAGTAACAGGTTGTTTGGTTCAGGCGCTATCCCGCAATCCGTCGCCTGCGGGATTGAGCAGGGGATGGGGCGACCGTTACCGCCTATCCATCTCAACACTCTTTCGGGATACCGTTGTGGTGTATGGCGGACGGCGAAGCAATCTCAAATTATCCCCGCTTATTTCTGGCTTGTTATCATCATAACTCTTTACATTCAGAAACAAAACATTAAATTCGTTAAAATTTGCCGATGTTCTGTAGAGATTACCGCACCCCGACGGGGAGCGTCGATTGCCAGAGAGGCTACTAAAGGTTTATAACCCCTTTGCTAGATATCTTTGCACAATATTGTACAAACCGTTACTTTTGCTGCACAATCCGCTAATCATTTTTGGCTGGTGTCCGGTTTTTGTTCGCCACACCGCCGATCGCGACTGTTCCAGCAACACTTACACTTGACCGTAGAGGTCGTAGACATCTGCACCAGTAATTTTCACAGATACGATCGAACCCAGCCGCGCTTCTCCTGTCACATAGACGAGTCCATCTACTTCTGGGGAGAATCGGGCGGATCTACCAATCAACTCGCCTGTCTCTGGTTGTTCTTGTTCTATCAGGACATCAACTACCTGACCGACAGACTCTTGATTCTTTTTCAATGATATAGGTTGTTGTGCCGCCATTACCGAATTGCGCCGCATTTCCATTATTTCTGCAGGTATTTGCTGGGGCAAGCTGAAGGCTGGGGTTCCTTCTTCTGGCGAAAATACGAAAACTCCTACGTGATCGAATTCGTGGCGCTTGACAAATTCCAGCAAGTGTGCTGCGTGTTCGTCGGTTTCGCCCGGGAAGCCGACAATAAAAGTTGTCCGCATCACCGCACCGGGAATTGCTGCTTTGAGCCGATCGACTATAGCATCATTGATCCCGGCTTGAAAAGGTCGATTCATCGCCCGCAGAATTTCGGGATGGGAATGTTGCAGGGGTAAATCCAAATACGGCAAAACGTTGGGTGTTTCGCGGATGGCTGCGACAACTTGCGGAGTCAAACCTGTAGGATAGGCGTAGTGCATCCGAATCCAAGGTACATCTACTTCACCCAAAGCGCGAAGCAGTTCGGCTAGTTTTGGTTCGCCATAAATATCTTTGCCGTAGTTGGTGGTAATTTGAGAAATTAAGATAATTTCTTTTACCCCTTCCGATGCCAATTGCTTAGCTTCGGCGACGATAGATTCGATCGTCCGCGACCTTTGATTTCCGCGCAAGTGCGGGATAATGCAAAATGCACAGCGGTAGTCGCAGCCTTCTGCTATCCGCAGATACGCGACACCTTCCGATGTGGTGCGGTAGCGGGGAGTCGTTTCGTCAGCGATGTAAGTAGGTTCTGAGGAGACGAGGGAAACTCGATCGCCCTTTTCCACCTGCTGCATAACATCGACGATTTTATGATAGTCGCCAGTGCCGACTATTGCGACTGCTTCGGGCAATTCGTCCAGCAATTCCTGTTGAAAATGCTGTGCCATGCAGCCGGTGATGACTACTTTTTTATTAGCTTCTGCCAATTCTACCAAGGTGCGGACTGACTCTTCTCGCGCCGCTTGGATAAAACTGCAAGTATTGACTACAACATAATCGGCTAATTCTTCATTAGAATCGACTTGATAGCCCGCTTGAGCCAGCAAGCCAATCATGTGTTCGGTATCGATGCGATTTTTTTCGCAGCCGAGGTGAGTAAATGCGATCGTTGGCTTCGTTGCCATGCAGTAATAGTTAGTGTTGCGCTATTTCTAAGAACTTTTTATGATATCACACTCATTTCCAATTGGCAAGATATTGGTCTAATTTGTCGATCGGCCGAGAGTGGAATTTTTACCTTGGGGGCGGGCATAATCACCACCCCACAAGAGTCTTAAGATTTTTCCCGATGCAAATCTTGAGGTTTTTTTAGCTTAAAAATACTGCTAGCCGAACTTACAAGGGGATTTGATCGGACGATACATCGGGGGCGAGCGCCAGACTTGGTTCGCCCGACAGCACTTGACCAGCAGACCCACTAGCTAATTGACCGTAAGAGTTTACGCCCAAACCATTAACTTGACGCATCAAAGTGCTCATTTCCAAAGCACTCATCGCATAATTCCAGCCCAAATTGCTTTTAATTCCGGCCCTTTCCAAAGCTTGCTGCATCGTGTCAGTCGTCACTACCCCAAAAATCACCGGCACCCCTGTCTGAAAAGCAGCAGCAGCAATTCCCTTAGCAACCTCACCAGCCACAAAATCGAAATGAGGAGTTTGGCCCCGAATTACCGCACCCAGACAAATTACCGCATCGTAGCGACGAGAAAGAGCAGCTTGACGAGCAATCAAAGGAATCTCAAAACATCCCGGAACCCAATAAAAATCAACTTGATTACCGTGAGGATTGATATCAACTCCGTGGCGTTTCAAACAATCTTGACATCCTTCCAAAAGTTTGTTTACAATCATATCGTTAAAACGACCGATGACTATAGCAAACCGCAAAGATTCTGTTTGAGTAAAAGTTCCCTCGAAAACAGTCATAGTGTTCTAGTTTAGATTTTAGGTTTTAGATTTTAGATTTTTGTTTGTGAGAAGGCAAAAGTCAGAAAGTAGCAGCATCTCATCTGAATCTCAAGTGCAAAAACATACAGGGTCGCGCGGTCTGGAAAATTCCTAGCTTCTGCCGAATGCCTTTCAATCGCTGGTGAATGCCTTCATCCTTCTATCTTTTACCTTCTTTATTTGATAGGGTTGGGTGAAATTAAACGACTAAAAAGTTCAATACACCCACTGCAATAACCAACAAAAACCAGAGACCAGATCCAGCATAAATCAGGGATTTAGACTGATTCCAGTTTTGGGGAGAGGCATAAGCAACTGGCACGCCAACGACCATTACAAAAGACAGCAGTACCAGACCCAGTAAAACGACTTGAAACAAAATTGATAACATCTTTTCTCCTTTCGATATAACCGTGCGTTGATCGGAAATAATTTCCCAGAACCGAAAAAATCTTCCAAATTCTAGTTTTTGACAGTTTCCCGATAGTCGATCGAGAAATTGTCGGTTGATTGATACGAAAGAACCAGTGCAAATTCGGGCGTTGCGCGAACAGGCGTCAGCGGCTCTTGAGATTTCGATCAATTTTATCATTGTTCGCTACACGACAGAAAACTGGAAAGGTTAAGTTAAAGCCCGATCGACACATCCGGTTTCAGAGGGCGAGAAATTGCTACTGTTTGAGTTAGAGATGCGGGATGTTCGACTATGGACTTAGTTTTGTGCCACACAACAGCAGATTTTGACGCCTTGGGGGCGGCGGTGGGACTTTGCGTGCTGCGCCCAGGTAGCAGGATCGTACTTACTGGCGGGTCTCACCCGACCGTGCGGGATTTTTTGGCGCTACACCGCGACGAGTACCCGCTGATTGAACGCCGATCGGTCAATCCCCAACAAATTCGATCGATTACTATAGTTGATGCCTCCCAGCGCGATCGTTTGGGAAAAGCCGCCGAGTGGCTGGATTTGCCACACCTGAGCGAAATTGCTGTTTTCGACCACCACCTAGAGGCGCATTCAGACATCCCCGCTACTGTTACGCAGATCGAAGCAGTCGGAGCCAGCACGACATTAATTGTCGAAAAGCTCAAAAATCAAGCAGAAAACAGCGACACACCCTTCCGCCTTCTCCCTTCGGAAGCAACAGTAATGGCCCTCGGCATCCACGTCGATACAGGTTCTCTCACCTTTGAGGGCGCAACTGCGCGAGATGCAATAGCTTTGGCCTGGTTGATGGAACAAGGAGCGAGTTTGGGGGTAATCGCTGAATATGTAGAACCCGGTTTATCTCCTCAATTGCAAGATTTGCTGAGAGAAGCGCTGAATAATTTGCGATCGGAAACTTTGCACGGTTACAGCGTAGCTTGGGTGCTGCTATCTACTGAATCATACGTTCCCGGACTTTCTTCGCTGGCTTCTCGCTTGCTCGATTTGACTGAAACCGATGCTCTGCTTTTAGGTAATGTTTATAAATTTAGCGAAAACGAAAACAACCGCAACATCGATCCCGAATCGCCTGTTTCCAATCGATTAACTATTATCGGTCGATCGCGCATCGAAGGAACAAACCTCAGCGAATTGTTCAAACCCTTCGGCGGCGGAGGCCACGCCCGCGCCGCTTCCCTCGCCACCCGCGATGTTGACCCCTTGCTGACTTTAAATCAGTTAGCTGACGAACTCAAAACTCAAATTCCCCACCCTCCGACAGCGCGCGAATTAATGTCGTCTCCCGTGCGGAGTATTCGCCCAGAAACATCGGTGGGGGAAGCTCACCGCATCCTCCTACGTTACGGACATTCGGGGCTTTCTGTGGTCGATGCGGGCGATCGGCTCGCCGGCATTATCTCGCGACGCGACATTGACATTGCCCTGCACCACGGTTTCAGTCACGCCCCGGTGAAGGGTTACATGACTCCGCAGCTAAAAACGATCGCCCCGGATACCTTGCTGCCGGAAATTGAATCTTTAATGGTGACATACGATATCGGGCGCTTGCCAGTATTGGAAAACGGTCAACTGGTGGGAATTGTTACCCGGACTGACGTGTTGCGGGAATTGCACCAGCAAAAAGCACGAGACAGGGGAAGCAGTGCAAAATTTTCTGATTGTCCCGTGCCCGAATCGGTTGAGCAATTGTTGCGATCGCGCATCAGTCCCGAATTATGGCAATTATTGTCGATCGCGGCCAATCTTGCCCAACAGCGCGGCTGGCAACTTTATCTGGTTGGTGGAGCCGTCCGGGATTTACTCTTAGCAACCGATGATAAACTGGCGCTAACTGATATTGATTTGGTTGTGGATGGAAAGTGCGGTTCCGACGATTCCGGTGCTGGTGTCGAGTTAGCTTCATCGCTGCAAAAACTATATCCGGGATCGCGTTTGGACGTTCACGGTCAATTTCAAACCGCCGCACTTTTGTGGCACAAAGACTCTCCTTTCGGCTCCCTGTGGGTCGATATCGCGACTGCTCGTACTGAATTTTATCCTTATCCGGCTGCAAATCCTGAAGTTGAAGCGAGTTCGATTCGCCAAGATTTGTACCGCAGGGATTTTACAATTAATGCGCTTGCTGTGCGGTTGGGCGTTCCTCGCAGCGGCCAATTGTTAGATTTTTTTTGCGGTTTGCTGGACTTGCAAGCGAAGAAAATTCGAGTTTTGCACGCCAACAGTTTTATCGAAGATCCGACGCGAATTTATCGCGCTGTGCGGTTTGCGGTGCGGTTGGGATTTGAAATTGAGCCGCAGACGGAAGGATACATCCGCCACGCTTTGGCCAGCGGGATTTATTACCGCATTCAGGGGGAAAACGGCCGAGCTCCGGCTTTGGAAACTCGGCTCAAAAGCGAATTAAAATACATTTTGCAAGCTCCTTACTGGAAAGTTGCTTTGCAAATGCTGGGAGATTTGCAGGCTTTGCGCTGCATTCATCCTAGTTTGGAGTTGGATCGGGAGTTGTGGCGGCAATTGCGTTTGCTCGATCGGTGTTTGAATGGAAGGAAGAAGGAAGAAGGAAGAAGGAAGAAGGAAGAAGGAAGTTCGGCAACGGATTCTGTAACGGATGTAACGGATGTAACGGATGTCAGGAAGAAGGAAGAAAAGGAAGAAGGAAGAAGGAAGAAGGAAGAAGGAAGAGACAATTCCCCATTCCCTATTCCCCATTCCCTATTCCCTATTCCCCATTCCCCATTCCCCATTATCAATATTCCCGATTGGCAGATGCGGCTGGAAGTTTTGATAGCTTATTTAGCACCGGAATATCGCGGCAAGGTGGCTGCAAATCTTCAATTACCTGCTGACAGCATTAAGCGGCTGGAAGTTTTGGAAGCCGGAAAGAAGCAGTTAGCAGAGAATTTGCCTAAATGCGAGTTGCCGAGTCAATTGGTGTTGCTGTTGAGGAATTATGAATTGCCGGTGTTAATTGCGATCGCCCTGCAAAGTCCGCGAAGTGCACGCCGCCAAATTTGGGAATATCTCACCAGGTGGGCGAATGTTGAGCCGCCTTTAAATGGCAACGATTTGAAGGCTTTGGGTTATAAGCCTGGGCCTGGGTTTAAACGAATGTTGGATGGTTTGTTGGCTGCGAGGTTGGATGGCGATTTGGGCGATCGGGCTGCTGCTATCTCTTTCTTAGCAGAACGTTATCCTCAAACTTAGTAGAGTGCGTCAGCAGCGCGTTATTTTTCTATAATTGATTAGCTAATTGCTGACACACTCTACTAAATTTTGATTTTTCAACCCCAAACAGGCTAACAAGCCGATCGCACTTTATTGATATTCCGAGAATTAAGGTGAAAAAACAGCGCGCTCCTGGTTTAATCGCAATTGTCCTTTACAAAACTTTTGTGGCTTTCCTCTTGATAGTAACTTCGCTCGCTTTGCTTTTTGCACTAAAAAATCATCAAGCCTTGGAGGATTTTTCGGAATCCTATTTATTAGAAACCAAACTGAAGATTGTAGAATTTTTATTAGACAAAGTTCTACAAATCCAGCCTAAAACTTTACTGTTTAGCGGACTAGCTGCCGGAGTTTATGCAGTTTTAACTGTTTTGGAAGCAGTAGGTTTATGGTACGAAAAAGGTTGGGCAACAATTTTAGTTTTAGTGCTAGTAGGCATCAGTATTCCGCCTGAAATTTATGAGTTAGTTGAGGGTTTCACGGTAATTAAGTTAGCGGTATTTATCGCAAATATAGCCGTATTATGGTATTTGCTGCACCATTTGCCGAAGCACGGTAAGGGAGCTTAAAGTTCTGATGATTCAGAGGAAACTCATTTGACTTAATAAATGTCAGCATCTTCAATCAGTAGGCGATTGACCATTATATTTGTGATGCCTTTATCTGATAATTTTAAGTTTCAAGATGAAATCTTCAACTTTTCGGGCGCATTCTTGAGTGTATTCATAGTGTTTTTCATTTTTAATCATAGTTTCTACGCTCTTTATTTCTTCAAGATCAAGATCGCCATTCATGAATCCACAAAATTGCTCATAAGTCAATATAAAACCTCAATCTTTACAAAAATCGGCAAATTGTAAAGAGTTGCTAAAGTAAGGAGGGGTTATACCCCCCATGAGTTAGAGTCATATCATATAGATGCACCCTGATGGCTTTCCCGTTCCACAAGAGCGGGATTTTTATTGGAAAGCCGTAGCGTTAAGTTTCGCAATACCTACTACAGATAAAATGACGTGGGGATGCAAAGATTAAAGACATAGCAGAGCTAAAGCTAAAACAAGGGCGCAGATCGATCGAACCTCACGCCCAACTCTGCGAAATAACCCAAAGGCGGTAGCATAGTTGGGGAAACGGCATCAACTGAAGATGAACTTAGCGCCAGCAACAGTCCTGCAACAGGGCAAATACACAATTAACGCGACTTTAGGTATAGGAGGGTTCGGCATCACTTACCGAGCTATCCACACCCATTTAAACCAAACCGTCGTACTCAAAACCCTCAACGAAAGCCTGCGCCAACACCCAGAATCTGCCCAATTTCAGCAGCAGTTTATTGCCGAAGCCCAACGCCTGTCGCGGTGTCAGCATTCCAACATCGTCAGAGTAATCGACTTTTTTGAAGAAGCCGGACAGTCTTTTATAGCAATGGACTACATTCCGGGCAAAACTCTCGCCCAAATAGTAGAAACCGATCGGCCATTGCCAGAAGCCCAGGCTTTGCACTACATTCGGCAAATAGCCTCAGCCTTAAGTACAGTTCACCACAGCGGATTGCTGCACGGAGATATCAAGCCAGAAAATATTATCCGGCGAGCCGATTCTCACCTCGTAATGTTAATAGACTTCGGCATTGCCCGAGGCTTTACCGCCGGCACCAAACAAACGCACACTAACTTGCTCTCGCCCGGGTACGCGCCGATTGAACAATACCTCTATGACGGTAAATGTACACCGGCCACAGACATCTACGCGATCGCAGCCACGCTCTACTACTTACTCTCCGGCGTGGCGCCCGTAGCAGCACCCCTGCGCGATCGCATTCCCCTGGCCGAGTTGCGGCAATTTCAGCCCAATCTCAGCCCGGGAATCGAGCGAGCCATCCTTCAGGGACTCGAAATCGACCCCCACAACCGCCCTCAGACAGTGGAAAATTGGCTCACCATGCTGCAAGAAACAGAGCGAGTATCAGCAAACAGAAAAGGCAAGCAAACTATGCGATTGCCTGCACCTCCCCCGCTGCCGTTGACTTTGCTTGCCTTTGTCGTAACGGCTGCAATTGCAGGCTGGATGGGTTTTGACCTGGCTTGGCGCTACAGCAGCAGTCTCAGCAGCAATCGACCCCAAATTGAATCCTTCCCATCTCTCGAAGATTTGCTCAAATCCCGCGATTTGTCAGGGCCGATGTTCCGGCAGCCGTCTGTCGAAAGCAGCCCTCTCTACCCGATCAAACTCAACAAGCTCCCCAAACCCCCCTTAGAAAACAGCAACATTCCCGAACCGATCGATCCCTCAGAAACTAGCGCCGAACCTTCAGAGTCCCCAAGCCCGGAAACTCCAGCTCCAGAGCCCGAAGCGGAACCTGAGCCATCCCCGACGCCCGAGCCCCAAGAGCAGCCTTCTGAGTCCCCCATTCCGGAGCCTCAAACCCAAATCGAGCCAGCACCCCAACCACAACCCGCACCGGTACCGGAAGTTGAGCCCCTGCCCGCAGAACCGCCCTCCGCACCAGCCCCGCCTGCCCCTGAGAGTGCTAGTCCTGAAACCTTGCCACCCTCGGAATCCCCGCCGCCAGTAATAGCGTCGCCGATCGAGCGATCGCCTGAGCCTGCGATACCGAGCAGCAGCGGCAGCAATTCAGATAGTTCGATCGCACCTTACTCACCACCCCCTGTGGCAGATCCCACTGTGCCTTTTCCTGAACCTGCGACAAATTAGTATTGTTTTTGTTGGTTACAAGTGCGGACAAATACTTGGTTTTATGAGCCATAAAATATCGGCTCAGTAGTGGAGATAATAATGCTTTTGCTAGCCAATGACTATCTCACAAAACATTCTGTAGAATCTGAAAATTCCAACAGTCGCGGTCTGAGTTTATCCAATATTTCCTATTACCTCTGCCATCCAAATGCCTGCCTCAAAAAAAAGCAGGACTCTTGGATATTGTGATTTAAATTATGTTATAATACGTGCACGACGCTGAGGTAGTGTGATGTCGTTTATTACTGTTGCCAAGCTGCAAACATTTTTGTACAAAGCAACCCCAACCTCAAATTTTAGCGAATGTCAGCCAGGCTTTTTGGCTGAGTCATTGCGCCTCAGACTGTTCAAACTCTCAAGAATCCCATCCCCGACAAAGGGGTGAGATTGTCCGTTACCCCAAACTTCCTTCCTTTGGGAGCAAGCATCATCGGGGACAAGCAAGTTATAATTTGTTGCGGAAGCGCACAGAGATTTTTTATGAGTAAACCCCCAGTTCATGCTTTTTTTGTAGGCCGAGCACTTGCCGAAGCACTGTACGAGCAATTAGAAAGCGCAGCAACCAACGCTTTCTCTGAACTCGGTAAATTTGACGCAGAACAAAGAGAACGCCTGCGACAGTTCACCGATCGAGTTGTGGAACGGGCAAACAAAGCTGCGGATGAGGCAATGCAGACCAGAACTGGCACTGCAACCACAACGATTCAAGACATTCATCCCGCAGAGCTGCAAGCGACTATTGACGAGCTGCGCGCCGAAGTGGCAATGGTGCGCTCCCAATTGCAGCGCTACCGCAGCAGTTTGCCCTAGCGCTCGCTCCGACCACAACTATTATTTACGACTACGCGAGCGCAAAGCACTGCGCTCCTGCGCTCCTATCTGCCATCAAAGCCAAAACATAAAATAAGCAATTTGGGAACCCAAGTGTCTGCTCTCCTTGATGACTCTGTTAATCGCCAGCGCTCCAAAAAGCTCGCTGGCGCAGGCGATGAGCCAAAAACTGCTGATAAATCCTACAAAAGTAAAGCTTATCGCTGGAATCGCGAAAAATACTCCCGGAAGCGGCGCTTCTTCGACATTTGGGCCTTTGTCTTGCTCTGGCTGGCTTCGCTGTGGCTCGACAGCAAAAATTGGAGCTACTGGGGAGGCGTGACTGAAGAAAAGAAAGTTGCCAGACGCCGCTTTCAAGCTATCTGGGTTCGAGAAACACTCTTGGATTTGGGACCGACTTTCATTAAAGTTGGGCAGTTATTTTCCACTCGTGCCGATTTGTTCCCGGCAGAGTTTGTCGAGGAACTTTCTAAGCTGCAAGATAAAGTGCCTGCTTTCAGCTACCAGCAGTTAGAGGTAATTGTCGAGCAAGATTTGGGCAAGACAGTTCAAGAACTCTACCGCAGCTTTGACCCGGTGCCCCTGGCCGCTGCAAGTCTGGGTCAGGTACACAAAGCTCAACTGCATTCGGGCCCGGAAGTGGTGGTCAAGGTGCAGCGACCGGGACTGCGGAAGCTGTTCGAGATCGATTTGCAAATTCTTAAGGGAATTGCCCGCTACTTTCAAAACCATCCTAAGTGGGGTCACGGCCGAGATTGGATGGGGATTTATGAGGAATGCTGTCGCATTCTCTGGCTGGAAATTGACTATATCCATGAAGGCCGGAATGCTGATACTTTTCGCCGCAATTTTAGCAACTGTGACTGGGTGCGGGTGCCGAGGGTTTATTGGCGGTACGCGGCTCCGCGAGTGCTGACTTTGGAATACCTGCCGGGAATTAAAATCAGCCACTACGAAGCTTTGGAAGCGGCCGGTATCGATCGTAAGTTAATCGCTCAGTTGGGCGCAAAAGCTTATTTGCGCCAGTTGCTCAACGACGGCTTTTTCCACGCTGACCCACATCCCGGCAACATCGCTGTTAGTGCTGACAGTTGTCTGATTTTCTACGATTTTGGCATGATGGGGCAAATCAAGTCGAACGTCCGCGAAGGACTGATGGAGACGCTCTACGGCATTGCTTCTAAGGATGGACAGCGGATTATGGATTCTCTCATCGAGTTGGGAGCTTTGGTGCCTACGGGTGATATGAGTCCGGTGCGCCGATCGATCCAGTATATGCTGGACAACTTCATGGACAAGCCTTTTGAAAATCAGTCGGTGAGCGCGATTACGGACGACCTTTACGATATTGCCTACAACCAACCTTTTCGCTTCCCAGCTACTTTTACTTTTGTAATGCGAGCTTTTTCTACCATCGAAGGGGTAGGCCGAGGTTTAGATCCCGAGTTCAACTTTATGGAGGTGGCACAACCTTTTGCCATGCAGCTTATGAGTAATGGAAATGGCCCTGATACAGGTAGCAGCATTTTTAACGAAATCGGCCGTCAGGCGGCTCAGGTGAGTTCGACTGCTTTGAGTCTGCCCCGCCGGATTGAGGAGACTATTGATAAACTCGAACAGGGAGATTTGCGGATTCGCGTCCGTTCGGCCGAAACAGAGCGCTTGCTTCGCCGCATGAGCAGCGCTCAAATGGGCACGAATTATGCTTTGCTGATGAGTGCTTTTACTTTGTCGGCGACAATTTTGTTTGTTAGCAATCAAGTCTGGCCGGCTGTGGCTGTGGCAGTGCTGGCGGCGGGTGCAGGGTTTGCTCTGCTGCGTTTGTTCAAGCGGATCGATCGTTTAGACAGGATGTCATAATTGTGCAATTTGGGATTTGAAATTTCAGGTTGGAAATTTCTCGCCAGCCAAAATTTGACCTCGAATGTTAAGTTTTGGCTGGCTGACAACACATTGCTAAAATTTAGAGCACTTACACGCTTTGACGCTAAAAACCCCGTCGTTTCGTAGATTTCTCGCCAGCTAAACCTCTGATTTTTTGTATAAATCCTGTTTTTTTTTGCCCGTGGTGCTTAATTTACTGGATTTACCGAAATTTTAAGACGGGATTACCATGATATCGATCTACAATATGAGGTCAAGGTAGTACAATTTTTCCAAAACTCGCGATCGCAGGTGGCAGAAATTTCAAGTTCCCTTCGGGATTTAAGTTTTGGAAGAAAACATTGCACCATTTCAATCAAGCTTTTAAGTTCGATGAGTCCAATCAGGCAATCTATGAAACGCTCTTTCGCAGGTAAGACAGACACAGGGCTAGTTCGTTCAGTAAATCAGGATTCATACTACATTGACTCTGACGGGCGATTTTTCATAGTAGCCGACGGAATGGGAGGACACGCCGGAGGTCAAGAAGCCAGCCGGATTGCGACTCAGGCGATTCAATCTTATTTGCTCGAACATTGGGAAGGGCCTGAGGATTCTCCGCTGTTGTTGGAAAAGGCTTTTTTAATTGCCAATCAAGCAATTTTGACGGATCAGCTAGACCACCCCGAGCGTGCTGATATGGGGACTACGGCTGTGGTTCTCATGTTTAGGGATGAGGACCGACCTTGGTGCGCTAATATCGGAGACTCTCGCTTGTACCGGCTGCACGGCTCTCGCTTGGAGCAGATTACTGAAGACCAGACTTGGGTGGCTCAGGCTGTGAAAAGAAAGGCCCTAACTCCCGACCAAGCTCGCAGTCATCCTTGGCGTCACGTTTTGTCCCAGTGTTTGGGCCGCGATGATGTGCGGGAAATAGATATTTTGCCGGTGGACGTGCAGCCTGGGGATCGCTTGCTGCTGTGCAGCGACGGCTTGACTGAGGAACTTTCCGATCCTTTGATTGCTTCGCCTCTGAAGTCGATTCGCGCCTGCGAGGGCGCTGCAACTGCTTTGATTCAAGCAGCTAAGGATAAAGGGGGACGCGATAATATTACTGTGGTGATCGTGACGATCGACCTCAAATAAATCGGGCAACCCCCCGGAAAATCTAAAATCTAAAATCTAAAATCTAAAATTTAATGACCCGCGTTATCGGTTTGATCAGCGGCACGTCGGTGGATGGCATTGATGCTGCTTTGGTGGATGTGGTCGGTTCCCAAACAGACTTGAAAGTGCAATTGGTGGGTGGCAAGACTTTCCCTTATCCTGCTAATTTGCGATCGCAAATTCTCTCGGTTTGCAGCGGCTCAGCTTTGTCAATGGCTGAACTAGCCGAATTAGATGATGCCATCGCCCAAGAATTTGCCACGGCAGCCTTGACAATTCAAGCAGAATATGATAAAGCCGAATTAATTGGCTCTCACGGTCAAACCGTCTACCACCGACCTGCAGGGAAAGCGCAGAAAGACAGCGCCAGCGGGTTGATGGGCTACAGCTTGCAACTCGGGCGGGGCGCGCTAATTGCGAAATTGACAGGCATTACTACTGTGAGTAACTTTCGATCGGCAGACATTGCAGCAGGGGGTCAAGGAGCACCCTTAGTCTCAATAGTTGATGCCTGCCTGCTGGCGGAACCCAACATCAGCCTCTGCATCCAAAATCTGGGCGGAATTGGCAATGTTACCTATCTTCCTGCCACGGGAAAGGGTGAAAACAAGGACGAGTCGGAGATTTTCAATCTTGGGGATGGCATCTCGGGCTGGGATACAGGCCCGGCGAATTCCTTGTTAGATTTGGCAGTGCAGCACTTCTCAGGCGGCACTAAGACTTGCGACGAAGGTGGAGCTTGGGCGGCACAGGGAACTCCCTGTCAAGCTTTAGTCGATGATTGGCTCGCCCAAGAGTTCTTCGGCCAAGCACCGCCGAAATCTACTGGGCGAGAGTTATTTGGTGTAGACTATTTTGACCGGTGTTTGGTCGAGGCCGAAGGTTACAACCTCAGTCCTGCTGACGTACTGGCTACTCTGACAGAACTGACTGTTGCGTCGATCGTTCACAGTTACCAAACTTTTTTATCGGCTATGCCCGATCGAGTTTTACTGTGCGGGGGCGGCAGCCACAATCTCTACTTAAAACGCCGATTGCAATCTCAATTGCATCCAGTGCAAGTGTTGACTACTTCTGAGGCAGGCTTGAGTGTAGATTTTAAAGAGGCGATCGCTTTCGCGGTTTTAGCCGCATGGCGGGTTCGGGGCATTCCCGGCAATCTGCCTCAAGTTACTGGTGCCCGGACATCGGTACTTTTAGGGGAAATTAACTCTTGTTGGCACAGTTGGGCGTGATAGCATAGAGTCTGAGGGACAACGGCTGTGCGTTGTTGCACCAGCATTGTAGCCAGCAGGAAAAGCATAGGAACAGCACTGTGGCTCACACGTTTTTAATGGAATCGGGCCAATGGACGCTCGAAGGAAGTTGGATTGAGCGCAATGGCGTGCCAATTACGGTTAAAGGCAAAACTTTAGTGAGCTGGAACCGAACAGATTGGTTCAGTATGGTGACGAAGCTCGTGTTTCCTGGAGGCGATCGCGAAGAGATTATTTTGCAGTACCGAGGACACCTCAACAGCGATGAACGGCAGTATACTTTTGTCCTCCAACACAGCGAACTCGGTCGGGTTGAGGGCGAAGGTTGGATTGCTCCCCAGTCGATCGTCCAGCGTTACTGGGTACTGGGAGACGAACGCCAACGGCGGACGGGTTTTGATACCCTGCATCGCGTCGATCACAACCGCTACTATCACTCTAGCGGCATCATGTCTGGTCATTACTTGACGAGTACGATGGAGGCTACTTTGGAACGTCAGTCGGAATAGCTTTTTCTAGAGTTACCACCTGCGAGTTCGAGGTTTTGATGTGAAAATTGAAGGTTTTGGTAGTCGGAGATCCCGCTCAGATGTCCGACTAGCGCCATTCTTGTCAAACCTCATCCGCTGTAACTAAAGACAAATATTTTATTTTGTTAAAAAGTTCACACTTACGATCAAAAATTATCAAATTTTTGAGTCGAACCGCGATAAATTATTTTTGCGGTATCTTTCTATGCCACTCAATAGATTGCTGCGATCGACTTCCCATATAGAGTCGAATCAAGAAAAAAACTGTCAAAGTTTTCTGATGGACGATGAGTCTGTGCAAATGCTTTCTACCTTCTATAGCAACCACGCCCGACGCTTAAGGACGTTGTTAATTGCTGAAACCCTTGATTTTGTAGCTTCTGGCTTCTCAGGTAGATAACTAAAGCCTTCTTCCTTCTGCTTTCGAGTGACGCCCCATCACCCCCAACTCCTTTCCGCCTGAGGGAAGAGAGTAAGAGATAGAGGTCGCCGACTGCGACTCTTTGCTACTCAACGCCTGGGTTTGGTTCTAGGCCCCAATGATGTTTCAGAAAATGGCGGTACATGGTTTCCCGCAGCATCATTTGCTCGTAAAGCTTGACCAAAAACTCCTGAGCTTGTTCGCGGCTCATGTCACTTACCTGTGTTTTGAAGGAACACAGGCTAAATTGCTGTTCCAAAGACAATTCTGCTGGTTGGCTCATGACTTTGACTCCTCTGTAAGTAAAGGTGACTTAAAAGTGAACACCTGGATTAACCAGATTTGTAAATTGTTTCAGCGATCGACCCTTGGTTTCGGGATGCCCGATGGCCTATCTCGCTTTAGTATATATTACAAAAGGTAACAATTGTTTGACAAAATCACCATCTGTCCCAGGAAATAGCTTACTTAGGGATAGAGATGCCAAGATGTCTGCAAAAGTTCCTTCCGCAGGCATATACAACTGTATCTACTTGTCAAGAGAAAAAAGGCTCAGTACGAACCAAAAGAATTGAAGCCCTTTATACCAAATCGGACGGAGCTTCTCTCGGCGAGGGGGAGAGGGGGAGATGAGGAGAGCGGGAGATTAGGAGATTGGAAGATGAGTAGATGGGAAGATTGGAAGATGAAGAGAGGGGAAGATTGGAAGATGAAGAGAGGGGAAGATTGGAAGATGAGAAAAGGGGAAGATGGGGAGAATTTCTATTCCTCTGTTCTCCCTTCTTCCTTCTAACTAATTCGATGAGCCACCATCCTGGGGTGGAGTGGCCGCTCCGGGTCTGAAATTGGGAGCAGCGGGTGCAGGCGAAACAGGAGGAATAGCCTGATTTGTCCCAAAGTTGCTAGGTTGCCCCGGAGCGGGGAGAGGAGATTGAAACTGATTGGGATTTAACTGCTGCTGTCCCGGAGCGGGGAGAGGAGATTGAAACTGATTGGGATTCAACTGCTGCTGCCTCGGAGCCACAGGAGACGGCAGGGGTTGACCGGAATTGCCGATCGCAGGTGCAGCAGGAATGCCAGAATTGGGAAGCGAGGTATTGGGCAATGGGGAGGGAGCCGAACTAGGAAGAGTTGCTAGGGCCACTCTATCGCCCCCTACCTCTCTCAATTTGTCTAAAACCTCGACAACTTTGGCATATCTAGCATTTTGAGGAGCGTACAGCACTATCAACCCCGCAGGATTTTGGGTTTGGAAACTCTTTAAAACTCGATCGAGCTGTTGGTAATTAACAGGCAATTGGTCGATATAAGTTTGCCCAAAATCGTCAATGCTGACAATCAGCATCTCTCGCATCTGGGTTTGTCCAGTCTTCGCTTTAGGCAAATCGACATTAATTGCTTGCTGGCGAGTCAGTTGCAAAGCGGCCAGCAGAAAAAACGTCAAAATGCAAAATATCACGTCAATTAAAGGCACCAGTTCAATCCGAGCCTCTTCAGCAGGAGTATCTAGATTAATCTTCATCAGTTCTCAGGAGTTTTAATTATTAGAAGGTGAATCTTCTGCCGGATCGGAACCTTTCAATTTCGGCTCCCGGTTCCGTTCTCCCGATTCTTGAGAATTGAGAGAACGCCTGTTCAAACCATCCGAACCAAAGGAAGAATTGCTGTATTCTGCACCGGGCGATCGACCCTTAGCATTAGCGGCAGGCCAGTATTGCCTGTAAAGCAATTCCAGTTCATTTCCAGCTTTGCGAAATATTTTTGCCTGGTTGAACAAAAAAGCTTGAAATATCCGATAAAACGCCAAGGTAAAAATTGCTACTACCATCCCACTAGCAGTCGTGATCAGCGCCTCGCTAATCCCCAAAGTTACGCCTGTTGTTGCCGACGTGCCGATGTCGCCCAGACGGATAGAACTGAGCGAGTTAATCAAGCCCAAAACTGTTCCCAGCAACCCCAGCAAAGGGGCTAGAGCGATCGTAGCTTCTAAGATTTTGTCACCGCGGCGCATCGAAGCCAACTCTTCATCGGCGGCAGCTTCGAGTGCGAGTCGAAATAAATCTGGTTCGGGATTGTAGAGCCGCAGGGGTGCAGAAAGAAATCGCCCGATCGGCTGTCGGTTAGCTTGTCTGGCAATCTCGTTAGCCGCCCCCCAATCGCTGCGAGCCGCATCAAGAATGCGGTTAACAATCTGCTTTTCTTTGCTCAGGAGGCTCGCCCAAAACCACAAGCGCTCGATAATCGTACTCAAAGATAGAATCGATAACACCAACAGGGGCCACATGGCGGGGCCGCCTTTTTGAAACAGTTCTTGAATATTCACAGTATTTTTACTCCTGCATAACCGGCTGCGCTTGGCTTCTGTTGAACTTTTTTTAACAAATTTAAGGCCATTTAATTTTAGCTATTAATGTACTGTGCTCCGGGGTCGATCGATCGATCGCGATCGACTAATTCCTCACAACTCGTCTAAATCTTGACACATATCTTGCAGCGACTGGTGTTGAAGGCGGCGGGAAGAGCGGCGATATTTTTTAGTTTGCAGCTTCGGTTCGTATTGCTGCGTACCATCCGACTTGGTTTGCTGTTTCAAACTCGCCTCAGCACTACTAGAGTTTTGCTCTTGTTGCTGGCGGACGATCGCCTCTTCGAGAAAATTCAAGTAATAATCGTAGCGCTCCCAACCGCCCCGCACGACACAGTTAGGCTCGTCTCGGTGCGAACAGTCGCTAAACTGGCAGCTACCCAAAGCCAGCCTCTGGCGCGCTTCTGGGAAATATTGAGCTAACTCTGAGGGATCGCATTCGAGAGCCGGCTGATTAAAGCCCGGAGTATCGGCCAACAGTCCGCCGCCGGGGAGTTCAAATAGTTCGACGTGGCGAGTCGTGTGGCGCCCGCGGCCGAGTTTGCCGGAAACAGCGTTCACTCGCAGATTCAGGGCCGGGATCAGTTGGTTTATCAAGCTGGACTTGCCAACCCCAGAAGGGCCACAAATTACGGTTATTTTCCCTTGTAAGTGGCCCAGAAGGAAGTTCGGCAACGGGCTATGTACGGGCTTTAACGGATGTAACGGCTTGACCGAATTTGGAACTTGGGAGTTATCCTCAGAACTCAGCATACATGGCTCTATTTTCTCCACTAAGTCATGAAAAGCTGGTTCCGATGCAGAAACTTCATTTTGACCGTTAGCGGGGGCTTCCTGGACTCCTTCGCCGCTGCGGACGCTAATAAACATTGGTTCGTAGCCCCAGCCTGAAAGCCGATCGCGCCACTGTTCCAACTCATCGGGCGTGACCAAATCGCATTTGTTCAGGCACAAACTCACCTCTAAACCGGTAGATTCTGCCTTGACTAAAAACCGAGTTAATGATGCGGGGTCTAAGTCGGGTTCGGCGAGGGCAAAAACGAGGAGAATGCGATCGGCATTAGCTACAGGCGGGCGGTTGAGTTCTGTTTGCCGCGGGAAGACTTCAGAAATTGCACCCCGGCGGTCAGTCCAGTCCGGTTCGTCTACCACCACGCGATCGCCCACCATCACCTGTTGGCCAATTTTTTTCAGTCGAGTGCGACGAGTGCACAGGAGAATCGGAGAATCAGCGAGGGGAGCATTTTTCCCGTCAATGGAGGCCTCGGGATCTAACCTCACTTGGTAGAAGTTAGCCTGAACAGCAATTACAGTACCCACGATCGAGGGCGAATTCAGGCTCATCCTGCTTCCTGGTGTTCTGGGCGCTGCACTTTCATGGCAAAAAAACCCGACTCCGGCTCATCCGCGATAAATTGCGTTTCGAGAATCTGGTAGCCTTCCATTTTCAGACTGTCGGGCACTTGTTCGATCGGCTCTCCAGCGTCCAGCCACACCTCCAAAACAGCACCAGGTGCCATTTGCTCCAAGCGGAGCTTAGTGCGGACAAAATTGAGAGGACACGGAGTGCCCCGCAGATCGATTTTGGCATCTGGGGATTTAGGATTTTCAATTTTGGATGTTGAATTCATAATGCTTTTTGCAATCTCAAATCCTGAAAGCCTTAGTTTTTTAAACAAGTTGCCTGGAAACTGGAAAATCTAAAATTTTGTGTCCAATTCACACAGATTGTTATTTTTTATCGAAATTTTGCGTCCCATTCGACACAGATTATTATTTTTTCTGGAAAAAGTGAGCGCAATTGCGCTCACTTTTTCCTTATTTCTGAAACAAATTTCCCAGAAATCCTTCCAAACCGCCTTTACCGGTACGATCGCCCTTCAGCTTAGCAAGCTGCATCAGCAATTCCCGTTCCTCAGCCGTCACCTTAGTAGGAATGTCAATAGACACGGTAATCAAATGATCGCCGCGACTGACTGGATTTCCCAACCGAGGTACCCCTTTTTTCTCCAGAGTCAGAACAGTATTCGCCTGAGTTCCGGTAGGAATCAACAATTCCGTCGGCCCGTCTACGGTTTCCACTTCCAACCGGCAACCCAAAATTGCTTGCAAATAACTAATCTTAACTTCCGAGTTAACGTTAATACCGTCCCGCTTAAATAGCGGGTCTTCATTCACAGCCAAGAACACGTAAAGATCCCCGGGCGGTCCGCCCAGTTTGCCGGCATCCCCTTCATTAGAAACGCGCAAGCGAGTACCGTTGTCAACCCCAGCCGGAATTGTGATTTTCAGCTTTTTCATCACTTCTTTCTGGCCCCGGCCGCCGCAAGTTTCGCACTTGTCCTCAATCACTTGCCCGGTGCCGTTGCAACTGGGGCAAACTGAAACTTGAGTAAAGCTGCCGAAAGGAGTGCGAGTAGCGCGTCGGACTTGACCGCTGCCGGTACAAGTCGAGCAAGTTTGGGGTCTCGTGCCCGGTTTTGCCCCGGTACCCGTGCAAGTTTCGCAGGTTTCTAGGTGCTTGATGCGGAGTTCTTTTTCCCCACCAAACACTGCTTCCCGAAAATCCAGCCGCAAATCGAGGCGCAAATCGTCTCCGCGCACCGGCCCGCTGCGCCTGCGACCTTGCTGTTGTTGGCCGCCGACACCTCCCTGAAAACCCTGAAAGAAGCTTTCAAAAATATCGGCAAAGCTGTCGCCGAAGTCTTGGAAACCCGGAGCGCCTGCACCGCTCACGCCTGCTTCGCCGAACCGGTCAAAACGGGCGCGGGTTTCCGGCTCTGAGAGTACCTCGTAGGCGCGGTTAATTTCTTTAAACCGTTCCTCAGCACCGTCTGTTTTGTTGACATCTGGATGGTACTTGCGAGCTAGACGGCGGTAAGCACGCTTAATTTCTTCTTTGTCTGCGCTACGAGAAACGCCTAATATTTCATAGTAATCACCGGCCATAGAGCTGCTTGCCTGGAGGTAAATAACAAAAAGTGTACGAAAAAGAAACGGGCGACCTTTCCTGAAATTACAGATTAAAAATTAAAAATTAACAATGAGAATTTTTAACTTTTAATTTTTAGTTTTTCAGTTTTAAAGGAAAGGATTCATATCATCAACTTCCGGTTCGGGAACCTTCGGTTTTTGTTTTGACTGTGGATTTGACTGTGGATTTGGCTGTCGTTTTGACTGTCGTTCCGGCTTTGGTTCCGGCTTTGGTTCCGGCTTTGATTCCGACTTTGGTTCTGGCTTTGGTTCTGGCTTTGGTTTCGGCTTTGGTTCCGGCTTTGGTTCCGGCTGCGCTTGGGGCGCCACCAGCAGCTCTTCTGTCAGCAAAATGCTGTCGTCGTCCGCTTTAACCTCTTGTGGTTCTGATTCTACTTCTGACATCATCTCGCTTTCAACAACAGCCCCTGACGGGGCTACTCCGCTGCGGGCTTGGTCGTAGACTGCTGTCCCGAGCGAGTATAGCAGTTGCTTGAAAGATTCGATTGCGGGCGTGAGTTCCTCGACTGTGATATCGGGGTTAGTCATCGCTGCCCGCAAGGCTGCTGCGGCTGTTTCCGCTTCGGCCTTGAGGTCGTCGCTCAGCAGTTGCGCGTTGGTTTTTAAAGTTACACCACAATTATAGACGAGGGAGTCAGCTTGATTTTTGAGTTCGACGAGTAGAGCGCGCTTGATGTCCTCGTCGGCGTAAAGTTCGGCTTCTTGTCGCATCCGCTCGACTTCGGTTTCGCTCAATCCCCCTGTATTGGAAATTTGGATGCTTTGTTCTTTTCCGGTTCCCTTGTCTTCAGCGGCAACTTTGAGAATGCCGTTGGCATCGATTTCAAAGGTAACTTCAATTTGAGGTACACCGCGGGGGGCTGCGGGAATGCCTTTGAGCAGGAACTTGCCGAGACTTTTATTGTCTCTAACCAATGCCCGCTCGCCTTGGAGCACGTGTATTTCTACCGAGGTTTGCCCGTCTGCCGCCGTGCTGTACATTTGCGATCGGCTCGTGGGAATAGTTGTATTGCGATCGATTACTTTGGTGAACACCCCGCCCAACGTTTCTAGTCCCAGAGAGAGCGGGGTCACGTCAAGCAGCAGCAAATCTTTGACCTCACCGCCCAACACCCCGGCTTGAATTGCCGCACCTACCGCTACAGCTTCGTCGGGATTGACCGATTTATCAGGAGCAACGCCCCCAAAATACTTGCTAATTGCCTTTTGAACTGCCGGAATCCGGGTTGAGCCTCCCACTAAAATAATTCTGTCTATATCTTTCGGGGTCAAACTTGCGTCTTTGAGCGCTTGAGTCACCGGATCGATCGTCGCTTGCACCAAATGAGCCACCAGTTTTTCAAACTGAGCTTTGGAGAGTTCCATTTCCAAATGCTTCGGCCCTTTGTCGTCAGAGGAGATGAAGGGCAAATTGATTGAGGTGGATTCCCGGTTGGAGAGTTCGATTTTCGCTTTTTCCGCAGCTTCTCGGAGGCGCTGCAAGGCCATTTTGTCTTGTGAGAGGTCACTGCCTTCTTGAGTCCGGAAAGCTTCTACCAGCCACTGGACTATGCAGTCGTCAAAGTCATCTCCTCCGAGATGGTTGTTTCCGGAGGTAGCGTTGACTTCAAAAATTCCGTCTCCCAGTTGCAGGATCGAAACGTCGAAAGTACCGCCTCCTAGGTCAAAAACTAAGATTTTCTGTTCTATATTTTGCTTGTCAAGCCCGTAGGAAAGGGCGGCCGCCGTCGGTTCGTTGACTATCCGCAAGACTTCTAGACCCGCGATCGTACCGGCGTCTTTAGTAGCTTGCCGCTGGGCGTCTGTGAAATAAGCTGGCACTGTAATTACTGCTTGGGTAACAGTTTGTCCCAAATAAGCTTCAGCATCTTGCTTTAGCTTTTGGAGTACCATTGCCGAGATTTCCTGGGGAGTGTGAACCTTGTTCCGAATTTGGACGTTAACGGTGTCGTCTTTGCCTTTTATGCAGGTATAGGGAGTCCGGGCTCGTTCTTCTTCCGTGTCGTCCCACCGTCGCCCGATAAATCGTTTGATGCTGTAGACAGTATTTACAGCATTAGTTACAGCTTGCCGCTTGGCCAATTGACCTACTAAGCGATCGCCCGCCTTGCCAAATCCTACTATACTCGGAGTTGTGCGGCCGCCCTCGGAATTGGCGATCACGACAGGTTTACCGCCCTCTAACACAGCTACACAACTATTAGTCGTGCCTAAGTCAATTCCAATAATTTTTCCCATAGCGCCTCATAAAACTTTGTGGGATGTTTGGAAACCTCCAACTACAAGTTGGGGGAGGAAAAACGACTCAGCTTGTTCAAACAAGCATCACCAGACCAGATTTGTAGGAAATAAACTAGATGTCCTAAGGCAATATCAAAGACGGGTAAAAACGTTTTTCCGAATTTTTTGAGAAAGCGCTGACCTGCTTTTAGTCATCAATTAAGAATTTGGTTAATCTGCCGCCTTGGGGCCCCCGAATAGAATTCGGGGGTTAGTGACTTTGAGGAATGCAGTAGCTTGTATCCCGATTAACTTTCCGAACTATCGGGATTTTCATCTGAGGCTACCACAGATAGCCCAGCCGCTGCAACTTTCACTTTGGCGTGCCGCAAGACGCGATCGCCCAGAATGTAGCCGCGTTCTAGTTCTTGGATAATTGTTCCTTCCTCGTGTTCGTCAGTTGGCTCGCTGAGTAGAGCTTCGTGGAGGTTGGGGTCAAACTGTTCGCCTTCGGGGCGCATCGGAGAAACCCCGATTTGCTTGAGGCTATCTACCATTTGCTTGTAAACGCTTTGGTAGCTTTTGTGAATGTTCATTTCGCCATCGGTTTGCGGCTTGATGTGCGATCGAGCGCGCTCGAAATTGTCGATTACCGGCAACAGGGGTTTGATCGTGAGACACCTTGCCTGTAAATCTAGCTCTTCTTTTTCCTTTTGGGTGCGCCTGCGGAAGTTCTCAAAATCTGCTGCTAGGCGGAGATTTTGATTTTTCAGCTCTTCTAGTTGAGCGGATGCCGCTTGCAACTGAGTTTTTAAAGCCTCTTTTTCATCTGTTGCCTGGGCCAGTTCCTTCTTCAATGACTCCGCCGCGTCTGCAGTCGGGCTGTTGGTGGAACTGCCGGTGACGGTAGGCCCTGGTGCGTTTGCTGGCGGGCGATCGGCCTGAGCACTTTGATAAGCTCGAGCAAGTTCGAGCTCCCAATCTGCTGATCCGTTCGAGTTTGCTGGTGCCGGCGGATTTTCGCTTGCCATTGGCGAACCCTCTGGGGTTTCCCCAGTTGAGTTAGGATCTCGATCTTGCTGTTTTTCCTCGTCAATCATAAAAGCTGCGCGACAGAACCCTATCAATTCTAGCAGATACGTTTAACCCGGTAAATCTAGAGTTATCGAATTTACTGTGTATGGCACAATCTGAAATGAGGAAATCTCGCTTGCTGTGGAGGCATATCTCAAAGCTTTCAATAAAATATTCAAAGGGCAGTTTAGATATTTATCTATAGTATGACCGCTGTTGAGGCTATTAAACGTTTGTTGCTTCCTAATTTTCGATTAACGCGAGCGCATTTATAACAGGTTATATTAAAAATATTCGGGTGCGATTCGTTTAACCTAAATGGATTAAAAATCCAGGGACGGTTAGCCTAACCCCTTGGTTAGTGTAACTGATTAT
>NZ_JAUBRK010000135.1:0-2500 GCF_036701825.1 Microcoleus sp. MOSTC5
AAAAACTGAACCTAGAAAAAAGAATAGTTTGAAAGCTTAAAGCACTATTAACCTCGTCAAAAAAATCAAGATAGAGAGTGAAGGCGAGAGCTGATACTCAATATCGCAAACAACGAGAAAAAAGTCAAGGGAAAAAAACCAGCCTTTGTTGTGCTGAGTGGAAAGAACTTGACTAAAGCCAAAAAAGAACTCAACAACACGGAGAGTTTGATCCTGGCTCAGGATGAACGCTGGCGGTCTGCTTAACACATGCAAGTCGAACGGAGTAGAAATACTTAGTGGCGGACGGGTGAGTAACGCGTGAGAATCTGCCTTCAGGACGGAGACAACAGTTGGAAACGACTGCTAAGCCCCGATGTACCGCAAGGGAAAATATTTATAGCCTGAAGATGAGCTCGCGTCCGATTAGCTAGTTGGCGGAGTAAAAGCCCACCAAGGCGACGATCGGTAGCTGGTCTGAGAGGACGATCAGCCACACTGGGACTGAGACACGGCCCAGACTCCTACGGGAGGCAGCAGTGGGGAATTTTCCGCAATGGGCGAAAGCCTGACGGAGCAAGACCGCGTGGGGGAAGAAGGCTCTTGGGTTGTAAACCCCTTTTCTCTGGGAAGAAAGTTGTGAAAGCAGCCTGACGGTACCAGAGGAATCAGCATCGGCTAACTCCGTGCCAGCAGCCGCGGTAAGACGGAGGATGCAAGCGTTATCCGGAATGATTGGGCGTAAAGCGTCCGCAGGTGGCAGTTCAAGTCTGCTGTCAAAGACCGGGGCTTAACTTCGGAAAGGCAGTGGAAACTGAACAGCTAGAGTATGGTAGGGGCAGAGGGAATTCCTGGTGTAGCGGTGAAATGCGTAGAGATCAGGAAGAACATCGGTGGCGAAGGCGCTCTGCTGGACCATAACTGACACTCAGGGACGAAAGCTAGGGGAGCGAATGGGATTAGATACCCCAGTAGTCCTAGCCGTAAACGATGGATACTAGGTGTTGTCTGTATCGACCCGGACAGTGCCGTAGCTAACGCGTTAAGTATCCCGCCTGGGGAGTACGCACGCAAGTGTGAAACTCAAAGGAATTGACGGGGGCCCGCACAAGCGGTGGAGTATGTGGTTTAATTCGATGCAACGCGAAGAACCTTACCAGGACTTGACATGTCGCGAATCCTTTGGAAACAGAGGAGTGCCTTCGGGAGCGCGAACACAGGTGGTGCATGGCTGTCGTCAGCTCGTGTCGTGAGATGTTGGGTTAAGTCCCGCAACGAGCGCAACCCTCGTGTTTAGTTGCCATCATTAAGTTGGGCACTCTAAACAGACTGCCGGTGACAAACCGGAGGAAGGTGGGGATGACGTCAAGTCAGCATGCCCCTTACGTCCTGGGCTACACACGTACTACAATGGTAGGGACAGAGGGCAGCCAACCCGCGAGGGCGAGCTAATCCCGTAAACCCTGCCTCAGTTCAGATTGCAGGCTGCAACTCGCCTGCATGAAGGCGGAATCGCTAGTAATCGCAGGTCAGCATACTGCGGTGAATCCGTTCCCGGGCCTTGTACACACCGCCCGTCACACCATGGAAGTTGGCCACGCCCGAAGTCATTACTCTAACCTTTCGAGGAGGAGGATGCCGAAGGCAGGGCTGATGACTGGGGTGAAGTCGTAACAAGGTAGCCGTACCGGAAGGTGTGGCTGGATCACCTCCTTTTAGGGAGACCATCTGATAGTCGACCGAACCTAAACAATAGGTCGTTGTCAGTCATCCCTGGTCGTTCGAGGAATAGATGTCAAAGCTTTCAAACTATTAACTGGTTCGGAACTCGCGGGCTATTAGCTCAGTTGGTTAGAGCGCACCCCTGATAAGGGTGAGGTCCCTGGTTCAAATCCAGGATGGCCCACCTGGAAAAAAAGTGATGAATTGTCAGTAATGAGTAATGAATAATCTTAGATTAATTCAGGACTCATAAAATCAAAATCAGAACTTGCTTAGTGGGGGTATAGCTCAGTTGGTAGAGCGCCTGCCTTGCACGCAGGAAGTCAGCGGTTCGAGTCCGCTTACCTCCACTCTCACTAACTACAACCAACAAAAAAACTAAAAGAGAGAGAAATCAGCACCCAGACTAGCTTGGTCAAAAAAGAAGTCGGAATGCTGGAGTCTAGAACTCTAGTCAGAACCTTGAAAACTGCATAGAAATTAAGTCATCAAAGCGTGTCAGTCATCCGAGCAATCGGAGGATATGACAAGCGACAACCATCAAAAGATTAAGTGGTCAAGTTACAAAGGGCTAACGGTGGATACCTAGGCACACAGAGGCGAAGAAGGACGTGGCGACCGACGATAAGCTCCGGGGAGCTGGAAGCAAGCATTGATCCGGAGATGTCCGAATGGGGCAACCCAGTAAGCATCAGTTGAATACATAGACTGATAGCGGCGAACCCAGCGAATTGAAACATCTTAGTAGCTGGAGGAAGAGAAAGCAATAGCGATTTCCCAAGTAGTGGTGAGCGAACGG
>NZ_JAUBRK010000029.1:0-93421 GCF_036701825.1 Microcoleus sp. MOSTC5
ACTTTCTAGTTGTCATTCATCTGCCAAGTCTTTTGTGTTTTCTATGGCTTCTTATAAACGTCTGGAATTCAATAAGCCTCTACTTTCTACCTTTATTGATAAGTTAGATTTAGACCCGGATTTGATTTTAAATCACCCTAACCTTCCTTCAGTCTTGTCTTATGGTACTCTGGCTGCTTAAAAACTGTCCGAACTATTGTTATTAATCACTGGTTTGGTGAATTGGAAACGCAGACGGTGGCTGATGGCAAGACGGGAATCAGCATCCCAATTGCTTGCTGATGAAACTCAGTCAAATCGGCTTTCTTAGGATAATTTATCGAGCTTGGCGTTAATTTGTTTGCTTGGATTTTCACCTATTTAACGCTTGTGAGAGAAAGGGGTCAACAATCCAATACTCCGGGATGCCACAGGCGGAGGACTGAGCTCGTTTGCGTTGGCGAAGCCCTCGAAGAGGATCGTAGTCCCGTTTCCGACTCTGCCGGGACTGACGACCTTAACTACCAACTTAGGGGCAGGTATATTGAGGGTGAAAGTCAGCCTGTTGCCGTCAGGGGGATGTGCTCTGCGGTGAGAATTACCAAGTCGAGATAGGGGTTAGCTGCATCGCCCCGCAAGACAGGAACCTGGATTTCGCAGTTATGCGTTTTGATGAGCCGCCAGGGGATGCCAACATTAACTAGCACCCAAAATAAATAGTTGGCAATGGCGGTATTGGGTTCTAATTCTGGCGGCCGCGCGATTAACTTTCCATCAATCAATTCGTAGCGGTTGTCGGTATTGTCTTCATAGCTGAGGTATTCCTCGAAAGTTAGTTTTCGCAGGTTGATTTGGATCGTGACACTCTCCTTTACTCGCGCAATTAATATACTTTCATACATAAAATTAAACATTCAATAATCTTAAATCCCGATCGCCCTCACCGATAAGTCTCATGCAGTTTTTACTTGTCGCAACTGAGAATTTACCAATAGCTTGCTAGCATCATTGGCTGATAGTGCAGGGCTGAAATAATAACCCTGAATTTCTTGACAGTGGAGCGATCGCAAACACTCCAACTGCTCTTTAGTTTCTACTCCTTCGGCTACCACACTCAAGTTCAAATCTCGCCCCAGGGTCGCTACAGCATTGGCGATCGCCCGTTCGCACGGATCGGTCGTCAGTTCGCTGACAAACGACCTGTCTATTTTTAAGATATTCAAGGGAAACTTTTTGAGATAATTTAAAGAACAATAACCCGTGCCGAAATCGTCCAGCGCAATCTGCACTCCCATATTCTGCAACTCCCTCAGAACTGTTGTGGTATAATCCACATCTTGCATTGCTGTAGTCTCAGTAATTTCTAACTCTAAATACTGGGGTGCTAAACCAGTTTTTTCCAAGCAGTTCGCTACCATTTCTAATAAATTAAATTGCTGGAACTGCCGAGCCGAAACGTTGACTGCTACCCGCAAATTTGGCTGCAAAGCATCCTGCCAAGCTTTATTTTGAGTGCAGGCAGTTTGCAGCACCCATTCCCCAATGGATACAATTAGTCCGTTCTCTTCGGCGATCGGAATAAATGTAGCGGGAGTAACTAAACCTAATTCTGGATGTTGCCAGCGCAGCAGGGCTTCCATACCCTGAATTTTCCAAGTAGTGATGTTGACTTTTGGCTGGTAGAAAACCTCGAATTCTCCCTTTTCTAGAGCCTCGTGCAGCCTGTGTTCTATAGTTAGCAACTGGCTGCCTTGGGGATTAATTGTTGAAGTATATAACTGATAGTTATTTCTTCCCTTTTCTTTAGCGCGGTACAAGGCGGCATCGGCATTTTTGACTAAAGTTTCGGCATCTTCACCGTCATCTGGATAAAGGGCTATGCCGATGCTGCTGCTGACATGAAACGCCTGTTCTTCTAGTTTAAATGCTGGCTTTAAATTGTTGAGTATTCTTTGAGCTGTTTTAACTGCATCTTCTAAGCAATTGATGTCGGGAAGCAGTACGGTAAATTCGTCGCCTCCCCAGCGGGCAACCGTGTCAGTCGATCGCAAAGTGTCGCTGATGCGTCCGGCAAAACCTTCTAACAGGCGATCGCCCGCAGCGTGACCTAGTGTATCATTAATCTTTTTGAACCTGTCCAAGTCTAAAAACATCACAGCTAGCATTTTTTTTGTTGTTTTAGCTTTTTTTAATGACGCCAGCAGGCGCTCGTTAAAAAGTATCCGGTTCGGTAAACCGGTGAGTTGGTCGTAAACAGCTTGATAGCGGATAATTTCTTCAGCTTGCTTGCGCTGAGTGATGTCCATCATCGTGCCGATCGCCCTTACTGCTTTGCCACTTTCATTGCGGATGATATACCCGCGATCGAGCACAAAAACATATCCCCCGCCTGCACGGTGGAAGCTGTATTCCTCTGACCAACATTGAGCGTCTGAGTTCATTGCTTCATTGAAGCTTAACATCACTTTTTCTCGTTCTTCAGAATGAATATTTAGCCACCAGGATTCTAATTCTATCGTCTGAGTTTCGTTGAGTTTATATCCAAAAACGTTTTCAAACTCTTTACTCAACCAATACTCATTTTTTAACAAATCAAAATCCCATACTGCATCATTTGTCGCCCGCGTCAGCAGGTGAAAGCGTTCTTCGCTTTTGCGCAGCTTGTCTTCGGATTGCACGCGTTCCGTTACATCCCGAAAGCTAAATACTCGACCAGTAATTTCGCCTCCCGTGCGCTGTGGCAGCGAGTAGCGTTCCAAGATTCTGCCATCTTTAAATTCGATGATATCGAAACTTTCTGCTGCCGGGCGATCGGACAATTCTTTAGCGCGGTTGAGAAAGATTTCCGGGTATTTTAACTGGTTGATTCCGAAACCCAAAATTTGGTTGTTATCTCTCAAATCGAGCAGGAAATCTGGCAACCGCCACATTTGGGCAAATTTACGGTTAAAGCTGACAACTTTTCCTTGGCCGTCAACCGCCAGAATGCCGTCTGCTGTTGATTCAATGGTTGCCTGAAGCAAGGAAATAGATGTTTCTAGTTCTAACTTTGCTAACTTGCGATCGCTGATGTCAAACGCTGTAATTAATATTGAAGTTTTTCTCTCAAATTTGATAATATCTACAGTTGCTTCAATCCAGCGGGCTTCTCCTGTTTTCGTGAGAATTTTTATTTCATATTTTGAGCCGGCGCTTGCTGGTGGCTGGCTGCATTTACCCCAGTTTTTAACTATTTCTATAAAATCTAGATGAATTAAGTCGTATAAATCCAACCCTAGCAATTCTTTGCGAGTATATCCAGTCAGAGCTTCTGTCTGAGAATTGACATAGCGCAACTGTCTGCCGTGATAGATCAATGCTGCTGCATTAACAGTTTCTATCAGTTGCCGAAACTTTTTTTCACTGCGCCGCAAATTTCTTTCAGCCCGCTTGCTGTCGGTAAGATCTTGTGCTATGTACAACTGGCCGCTGACCTCGCCTTTGCCGTTGCGAATAGTGGAAATAGAAAGCAGTACAATTATTTTTTTTCCATGTTTGGAAAAATAGACTTTTTCTATGTTACAGACAGAACTTGCGGTTGTTAAATTTGTTGATTCTAAATCGGGCGTAGGTAATTCAGTTTTATTAAAAAGTTCGGCTATTGGTTTGCCTAACAACTCTTTTTTAGAGTATCCCAAAAGTTTACAGGTAGCTTGGTTTAACGACAGAATATGACCGCTCGGGGTGGTCGCAATTATCGAGACGTTCATTTCCTCGCAAATATCGAGGGCATATTCAGCAGTTTGCTGCAAATCTTGGGTCATTGTGGTAATAGTATCCCAGATATCCTGTTCTTTTTTTGGAGGCAACACTTTTTCTCCTTCTGGTAACTTGTCCTTCCCTGTTTCAGACTTCGTTTTGATTAACCCGATCGCTGTGGATAAGATATTTACTCTATTCGTCCTGATTAATAAGGAGATTACTACAGAAATAACAGCCAGATAAGCGATTATTTTTAACTTAAAACTACGCTCTTTTTCAGGTATTTCCTCAGATTGGATAAAATTGTTGCTGGGTAAAATTACTGGTTCTATGCGGGATAATTTACCTAAAAATAAGTCGGCGCTTACAGAAGCAGGAGGGCCAGATGCCGATCGCAAATAGCTAAATTTCTCAGGCTCAACCAAACTTTCTCCTAGAGTGCGGCCGTCTCTATCCCCTACACTTGCCAGCAATATTTTTGCATTAATGCAACATTCCACACCAAAAATAGCAGCAGTTAAAGATGCCAAAATTAATCGATATCTAATTTTCATTTGCTCCTGTTCCTAATGTTAAATAGATGCTTTTGCGCTGTAAAAAACCTGAACACACTCGCTCTTAACTTGAGGTAAACAACAAAACATATCCAACGTTATGGGCTGAATTTGATTTTACAACCAAATATTGGTGTTCGTAAATAATTATCATTTTAATCTTAAGTTAAAATGTGTCATCAGCCATTGTGCCACAAATTCTCAGCCATTATGCTCAGACACCGGCCCTAAGCGCGCTAAAATTAGATAATTCCTCCAAGGAGGCGGCTGGGATTGGTTATAAAAATAAACAATTAGCTTAAAATCGATGCAGACACCCACTAATTGAACCAATGAGTCAGACGATCCCAGAACTCCAAAAAGAAGTCCGCGCGCTGCAAGCAGAAGTTGCCGCCCTGCAAGAGTCGCGGGACCAACTTAGCGTACAGCGCTCTGAATGCCGAGTGGCAGTCAGTTTTCCCAAGAATAATACTCCTGAGGCCATTGCCGAGTTCCACCAGCAAAATGCTGCTTTTGGGGAGCAGTGGTTGCAGCAAATCCAGGAGATTGACCGAGAGACTAAAATTATTGAAAAGCAATTGCAACAAAAACAGGCTGTACTCAATTACAAACAAGGTGAATTAGAAAACTTGCTGGCTGGACAGCACTGGCAAGAAGTAGAAAACCACGTTCAAACTGGGGAAAAACGATTGCAAGCACAAGCTCGCAGAATCAATCAAGCAGCAGCGCAGCTAGAGGCAGAGATCCAAGCTTTAAAAGCACTGTACGATCAACTCAATCCCAGTTATTCCGAGTGGTTTCAACAACCCACTCAAATAGTTGAATTTTCTGCAAAAACTATTCCTTATGCTTTCCCCAGCAGCAGCGGGTTGATATTGGAAAACAAGGAGATTGAGTGGGAAAAAAAGTAGTGTTAAACTGTGAATTTTAAAGGTAAATTAGTAGGGTTGGATGTCGCCGTCGCAGGCTCCAATAAGCAAGATATTCGACGGCGAAATTCAAAGGTTTTTACCTAGGTTATTATCTGGCAATCAAAAAGTATACAACCTGGTTCTGCCTTAGCTGTAGCTAATGTTAAAAATATTGAGTCTCATTTTTTGAAACAGGTTTATTTTTAACTAGGGTGTCAATATAAAATATAAAATCTAACAGTCCTGGACGCATCAACTGGGTTGTACGAAAAAACTTCGTTGCAGCCCGGACTCCCTCTAAAAAACGCGGTTTATGAGAGTGAGGAGTGCGTAAGCTTTGTCTAAAATCTCAAATAGACTTACTGATGAAACAATTGATTTGGATAGCGCTATTTATTCTGGTTGCGGTGACGGCTGCGGGTTGGGGTTCTCACTCGTGGCAACGGTTGTCGGCTGTACCCGAAGTTTCGATCGATCGCAATATCCACACTTCCCAAAATCCTTCTCCCTTACCGCCTCCTGCTGAAAAAGATGCTTTTTCTTTGCCCCCAATTGACCAGTCCCGGTTGTGGAAACACGTCGATACTTTAGCTGGAGAACGCGATGGAGAACGATCTCGCTCTTTTACTAGAGACTACATTTCCCAACAACTGCAAACATTAGGATTTTCCCCTGATTTGCAGCGGTTCGCTCGCGGAATCAACGTTTTCGCTGAGAGAAAAGGAACTGACTCAAACGCGGGTGCAATTTTAGTCGCAGCACACTACGATACTGTGCCAAACTCCCCAGGCGCTGACGACAATGCGACGGGAGTTGCTGTAGTTTTAGAAGTAGCAAGATTGCTGGGTTCCCGCCCCACGCCTCGGACCTTGCAAGTAGCATTTTTCGACAGGGAAGAAATCGGACTTTTAGGCAGTTTAGCATTCACCGGTAGCGAGGCGCGGTTAAAAAATTTGCAGGGAGCGATCGTCCTCGATATGGTAGGTTATGCGTGCCGCACGCCCGGATGCCAGCAATATCCCGAAGGATTGACAGCGCAACCTTTTCTAGAAGCATCGGGGGTAAAATCTCCCGACAAAGGCGAGTTTATCGCTGTGATTGGGGATGCGGAACATCCGCTGCTGTTGAAAAGTTTTGCGGAGTCGGGAAAAGCCGATTTGCCGCCCGTGGTGGCGCTGCCGGTTCCCCTGAAAGGGTTGCTGACTCCCGATGTTTTGCGGAGCGACCACGCGCCTTTCTGGTATAAAGGAATTGGTGCTGTGTTGGTGACGGATACTGCAAATTTGCGATCGCCCCACTATCACCAATCTAGCGATACATTAGCAACTATCGATCGACCTTTTTTCGCCGGTTCTGCTCAAATTGTTGTTAATGCTACTGCTAAATTATTGGAAGTTCGCTAATTGGTAATCTACTTCTTACCAAGCTCTGCCTGGTAACGCTGCTCCGGAGGCTCTGCCTCCGATTTTCCCACTCAAAGCAAGCGAGGCAGAGCCTATGGACATCGGTTCCCAGGCAGAGCCTAGGAAACAGCTAAAATAACTAATAACAAATTAATTAATAACAAATAACCAATAACAAATGATTAACAAAGAAACACTGCAACGGCATTTATTGCAACTAGATAATCGAGGTTACAAAGCCTACAAAGACATTCAAGGTAACTACGAATTTTCTGAATTCACATTAATTATTGATTACGTGCAGGGAGATCCGTTTGCTTCTCCCAGTAAATTTAGAGTCAGAGTTCCCCCCAACATTGCTCAAATTCCTTGTCAACTTTTCAACTCTCGCAGTCGAGAAATAGCCCTCAGAGATTACCTAACTCGCCAGTTTGACAAAGCAGCCTACAGCATCAGCAGCAAACGCGGCACAGGAAAAAGTGGTATGATTGCAGTGACTCGCTTCGGACAAGAAGTTTTAGAACGAACTTCCGCATTTATCATTTCCTCAAATACATCCTATCTTGAAGATTTAGGAGGAGTTGAACTGCGATTTGCCGTCGGACTTCCAGCGAGTGGACGCAGTATTTTAGGGCGACAAGCTGCTGAAATGCTGTGCGAAGATATCCCGGAAATTGTCAGCAAATCTCTGAAGTATGCTAACTTAAATGCTGCTGAATGTCGCCGTCATGTTGAAACTGTAGAAGATGCTGACTGGCTGCGGAAACAGTTAGCTGAAAAAGGATTAGTTGCGTTTGTTGCTGACGGTTCTATTTTGCCCCGCCGCACGGGTGTTGACGATCGCCCTTTGTTAAATAATGCTGTGGCTTTTCAGTCGCCGCCGTCGTTAAAAGTTGACTTTAATTGTCCGAATCGCGGTTTGATTTCCGGTATGGGTATTCCCGCTGGCATTACTTTGATTGTTGGCGGCGGCTATCACGGCAAATCTACTTTACTCAGGGCGATCGAGTTGGGAGTTTACAACCGAATTCCGGGAGATGGTAGGGAATTTGTGGTGACTAATCCGGCGGCGGTTAAAATTAGGGCGGAAGATGGGAGAAGTGTGGCGGGAGTTGATATTTCGCCTTTTATTAACCACTTGCCGCAAGGTAGAGATACTGCACAATTTTATACTAAAAATGCGAGCGGTAGTACATCGCAAGCTGCTAATATTATTGAGGCTTTGGAAGTGGGGAGAAGGAAGAAGGAAGAAGGAAGAGGGAAGAGGGAAGAAGGAAGAGGGAAGAAGGAAGAAGGAAGAAGGAAGAGGGAAGAAGGAAGAGGGAAGAAGGAAGAAGCTCAGTTTTTTGTTTTAGAGACGGAATTAGTCGCTATTTCAGGAGGGGATTTAGTGCCTGTTTTATTGGTGGATGAGGATACGGCGGCGACGAATTTCATGATTCGCGATCGCCGAATGCAAGAACTCATCGCTAAGAATAAGGAACCGATTACGCCGTTTATTGATAAAGTGAGACAATTGTATGCGGATTATGGCGTATCGACTATTTTAGTAATGGGGGGAAGCGGAGATTATTTTGATGTGGCAGATACTGTGATTGCAATGGATAATTTTCAAGCAGATAACGTGACTGAAAAAGCTAAAGAGATTGCTAATAATTACTCGATTAGCCGTGCTGCTGAAGGGGGAGAAAATTTTGGTGAGATTACTCAAAGAGTGCCGATTCCTGCTAGTTTAGATCCGAGTCGGGGACGGCGAGATGTGCGGGTGAAGGTGCGGGATGTTGATGAATTGGCTTTCGGAACTGAGGAGATTGATTTGGGTGCTGTTGAGCAAATTGTGGACAGCGGACAGTTAAGGGCGATCGCAGCAGCAATGGTTTATGCTAAGCAGCAATACACGGACGGGAAACGCACTTTGTCGGAAATCATAGATTTGGTGATGGCAGATATTGACGCGCAGGGGATGGATATTTTATCGCCTTTTCCTGAAGGGGATTTTTCCATGTTTCGACGGTTTGAATTGGCGGCGGCAATTAATCGGCTTCGCAGTTTGTCGGTTGTTGCTAAGTAGACTTCCTTAATATAAGTGTATTGTTGTCCTACTTTTGATATGCTGACAAAAGTGAGTGCAAAAACCGCGATTGAAGTATGACAGGCAATATAGGACAACTGACTGCTTTAAGCGATCGACCGTATTTAGTATTAAGCAATCAAGGGGAGGTTTTACAGTTAGAGTTAAAACAGCAGCAGCACGTATTGGGGCGCGATCGCACTCGTGCTGATTTAGTCATTCCCGATGCTTGGCGGGCAGTTTCCGGGGTTCACGGTGTTTTGCGCCAAATTGGGAATAATTACTGGATTTACGACGGTGACGGGCAGCGGCCTAGCACTAATGGCTTATTTGTCGATCGCACTCGCATCACTCCCAATGACGGTTATTGTCTGAAAGACGGTACAGAAATTAAAATCGGTCTAGATCCTCAAAATCAAGTTTTGCTGACTTATTTTAATCCGCTGGCGAATCAGGTTGCTATCCCTAGCAAGCAGTCAATTCTTCTTAAGAATCGGTCGGTTTTGTTGGGTCGCGATCCAAACGCTTCGCTGCAATTAGATGCGCCGCTTGTTTCTAGACGCCACGCCACAGTTGACCAAGACAGTCGCGGCAATTATATTTTGCGAGACCACAGCGTTAACGGGGTTTTTGTGAACGGTCAGCGAGTCACAAATTCCGTACAATTGTCCGATGGAGATGCAATTCGGATCGGCCCGTTTACTCTAACTTACCGCAGCGGTGAGTTGGAGATGCAAGACTCCGGCAATCAAATTCGTTTGGATGCTGACAGTCTGGTGATTCCAAAGCGTTTGGATGGGATAAAATTAGCGATCGAACCGGGGCAGTTTGTGGCTTTAGTCGGCGGTAGCGGTGCGGGAAAATCTACTTTAATGCGGACGCTTTTAGGCATCGAAAAAACTACTAACGGCGCTGTGTTTCTCAACGGCGACAACCTGCGCCAAAATTTCAATATTTACCGCAATCAAATTGGTTACGTGCCTCAAGATGATATTGTTCACGCAGATTTAACAGTAGAAGAAGTCTTGAGTTATGCAGCTAAATTGCGATTACCTCCCGATACAGATGTCAATCAGGTAGTCGCAAAAACTTTAGAAGATATTGAAATGACTCACCGCCGCAAGGCTTTGGTAAAACAGCTTAGCGGCGGACAGCGGAAGCGGGTCAGCATCGGAGTTGAACTGTTAGCAGACCCGAAACTTTTCTTTTTAGACGAACCGACTTCAGGACTAGATCCGGGTTTGGATAAGAAGATGATGCAACTGCTGCGAAAGTTGGCAAATCAAGGCCGGACGGTGATTCTGGTGACTCACGCGACGGCAAATATCACGATGTGCGATCGGATCGTTTTTATGGGTCGCGGCGGACGCCTCTGTTACTTCGGCCCGCCTAGGGAAGCGCTCGATTTTTTCGATGTCAAAACTGGCGATTTTGCAGACATTTACAACGAATTAGAAACAGGAGAAAACAACGTTTTAATCTGGGCGGAAAAGTTTAATAAATCTCCCTACTATCAGCGCTATATTGTCAACCACTTCAGCATCGGCAACCCCGGTGGACAAACACCCTCTGCACCTTCTGTGCCAAAATCTGTATCTTTTGTCAAACAACTCCTTTTGCTCGCCCAGCGCTATTTTCAGCTTATTTCGCGGGACTTAGTTAACTTGAGTTTAGCTCTTTTAACAGCGCCGATCGGCATTAGTTTGCTGCGGTTGGCCGTCAGAGACAAAGACCCGTTAATTGGAGCGCCGGAGGCAACTTTAGCACCTTTGGCGCTCAGAGTTTTGTTTGTATTTACCTGCGCGGCTATTTGGGTGGGACTGGCAACTTCTCTCCAAGAAATTGTTAAAGAATCTGCTATTTATTTGCGCGAACGTTTGGTAAATTTAGGATTGTTTGCTTATTTGGGTTCAAAGTTTTTCATACTTTCTGGTTTGGCAGTATTGCAAACGCTGTTAATGGTAGGAGTTATTCTGAGTGCCTTTAAATCCCCCGAACCGAGTTTTATTTCCTGGCCTGTGGGAGCAAGTATTACCACATTCCTAACTTTAATGAGCTGCATAAGTCTCGGATTAGTCGTTTCCGCGATTGTTAAAAATAGCTCTCAAGCTAACAGCGCTTTGCCTCTATTATTGCTGCCTCAGATTATTTTTTCGGGAGTTTTGTTTAAGATGGAAGGTGCGGCGAGCAAGTTTTCTTGGCTGATGTTAAGCCGCTGGTCTGTGGGTGCTTACGGCTCTTTAGTTAATGTGAATGCGATGGTTCCCGCACCTACTACATTACCGGATGGGAGTACGCTTCCTCAGCCCTTTGAGCCTACTCCGGTTTACGATCCAACGTGGGAGAACTTGGGTTTAAACTGGGGTATTTTGTGCGTGCATATTTTTGTTTATTTGATGTTGACTCTGTGGTTGCAGAAGCGGAAAGATATTTTATGAATTACTGGCTGATGAAGTCGGAACCGGATGTTTACAGTATTGCGGACTTGAAGGGCGATCGCACTTGTACTTGGGACGGCGTTCGGAACTATCAAGCGCGCAATTTTATGCGAGAAATGAGTCGGGGAGATTTAGTATTTTTTTACCATTCTAATACTAAAACTCCAGGAATTGTCGGGTTGGTGCGCGTCGTTGAGACTGGGATTGCTGACCCGACTCAGTTCGATATAAATAGCGAATATTACGATCGTAAATCGCAGTTTGATGCACCTCGCTGGCAAACTGTGAGAGTTGAGTTTGTTGAGGAATTTGCTAAATTAATATCTTTGGATTTACTGAAACAAAAGTTTAGTGCTGATGAGATTTGGGTGGTCAGGAAAGGCACTCGGTTATCGGTGATGCCGGTATCTGAAGGTGCAGCCCAGAAGATTTTGAAGATTAGAGAATCTAATGATTAAACCACAGAGAACGCAGAGAGCACAGAGTCAGAAAAAAGAGAGATGAATAATTCCGATGCCAACAGATTTGATATTACCCACAGTCAGGAAACGGCAGTGCCGTTTCCCTACAATTAATCTGGCGATGGTTACATCTCTAAGGTCGTGCTCATGATTATTTTGGGGTAGGGAAACGGCACTGCCGTGTCCGTCCTTGCCTATCATGTCTGAGTGCAACCGGAATTAATACCACAGGCAAGATGCCTGTGGTACAAATTGCTTGTGGGGTGGGCATCTTGCCCGCCCAAACTATTTAAAATTATCCTAAAGACCTGCCGCACAAACTGCGGCTCCAATTAACCCTACATTATCATTCAAAACAAGACGAACAGGCATCATTTCTAACAGCGAATCCATCCGGCCTTTGTGGGTAAAAGCCCGCATAAAACCCCCTTCTAGAATCAGCGGCAAAATCTTAGCAGCAATGCCGCCAGCTACGTACAAACCGCCGTAAGGTAACAGTGTCACAGCCAGATTTCCCGCCACAGCGCCGTAAGCTTCTACAAACATTTGCATTGTTTGTTCGGAAAGCCGATCGCACTTTTTGAGTGCCGCCTGCGCAATTGTCGCCCCCGGATCGACACTCTTCTCGCTTTTACCGATTTCTGACTCCCATTTTTTGATAACTTCCCCTACCTCCGGCGATTCAGGAGCAAACTTTCTGTCCCGCAAAAACTGGTAAATTGAAACAATCCCTTGTCCCGAAACTACACGCTCGATGGATATTCTTTGAATGTCGTGTTTTGCTAACAAATATTTCAGCAATTGAAACTCCAACTCCGAACGAGGAGAAAAGTCACCGTGTCCCCCTTCCGAAGAAAAAACCCTGATGCCATTTGCCTCGGGAATTGCAAAACAATTTCCCAAACCAGTCCCCGCACCAATAACAGCAATTGGATCGTGTTGGCGGGGTTTTCCTACTTGCAAAATGTGCAAATCTCGCTCGTCTAAACCCCACACGCCGTAGCCAACCGCAACAAAATCATTAATTAAACTGACGCGGGATATTCCTAATTCTTGTTCCAGACGCTTCGCATCCAGCCTCCAAGGCAAATTAGTCAGTTTTGCAGTGTTGTTAACCACTGGCCCTGCGATCGCAAAACAAGCTTTTTCAGGTTCAGGTGCAAAATTCAACTTAATAGCAGCTTCCGTCAAAAACTGCTGCACCATCGGTACTAAATCAGGGAACTCCCCGCTCGGATAGCGAAACTCGTAAAGAGCATTCATTTCACCCTTAACAGTCCTTTCCACCAAGCGTAAAATTGTCTTAGTTCCGCCAATATCGCCCGCTAATAATAATGCCATAAATCTCTTTTTCCACCAAACATAACATTCCCCATTTAAACACCCACAGTATTAATTGCCAACCAAGCACGCAGCACCTCAGCCACAGTCCAAGCTTGAGCCGTGCAGCCTCGGGGCGAGTGGGGGGCGTCGCCCTCAAAAATTTCGCTCAGACTGCCAACTCCGCCGGCCATTATATGATGTGCCATCGGTTCGAGGAATTCGCGAGCTTGTGCTGGGTCTTTGTATACGTGCAAGTGCGCCAAGACAAACGGGCCAATCAGCCAGCCCCAAGCTGTACCCTGGTGGTAGGCGCTGTCGCGCTGCAATTGGTCGCCTCCGTATGCGCCGCGATACTGCGGGTGCTGCGGCGAGAGGCTGCGGAGGCCGACAGAAGTCAGAAGCTGTTGAGCGCAGCCGTCCACAACGCCGCCACGCTGGATGGGCGTCAGTAACGGTGTATAGCGGGTTTCCTGGCGCATCCCCGCTGACAAGGAGTTGGCGGAGTGAGGAGAAATCGAGTTTAGGGGCAGGGATACGGCGAATATTTGGTTGGGCCGCAGGGAGCTATCGTGTCCGTCGGGGCCGTCGAGAACGTCGTAACAGTAACCGGTTGAGGCGTTCCAGAAGCGAGGGAATCCGGCGGCCGTTCGATCGCCCAATTGCTCGTATTCATTGTGAGGCTTGCCCAGTTTTCGAGCAAAACTTGCCATAGCTTGTATAGCATTGTACCAAAGCGCGCTGAGTTCGATCGGCTTACCAATCCGAGGCGTCACCACCCAATCGCCGATTTTCGCGTCCATCCAAGTCAGTTGCACACCCTTCTCGCCCGCGTAGATTAAACCGTCATCAGGATCGAGGCGGATGTTATACCGAGTTCCCTGTACGTGCCAATCAACTATCTCACATAAGGTCGGCCAGAGCTCGCTCAAAAGTTCGTCGTCCCCCGTGGCATCGATATAAGCGCGAATTGCCTCAAAGTACCACAGAGTGGCGTCTGCGGTGTTGTATTCCGGTGCGCCGCCCGCATCCGGGAAGCGGTTCGGCAGCATCCCCCGATCGACATACCGCGCAAATGTCCGCAAAATCGAGCGCGCAATTTCCCATCGCCCGGTACAGATTGTGAGGCCTGGCAGGGCGATCGTCGTGTCGCGCCCGTAGTCGCTGAACCAGGGATATCCGGCGATGATCGTTTTGCCTTCGGGTTCCTCCGCTAGCGGGCGGCTGACGATAAATTGGTCGGCGGCTAGCACTAAGGTATTGATCCAGTCGGGAGATTCGCTCACTTTGGACCAGTTGTGCAGCAGTTGTTGGTCATAAGTGTGGCGCACTTCTAAAGCTTTACCGCCGTTGAGTTCTGGATTTTTCTCGGTGCTGGCTATCAATGTGAGAGAACTTCCCGGTGCGATCGTCATGTGAAAAGTCGCCGCGTGCAAGTGATCCTCGCAGCAGTCCAATCCGCGCCGCTTTTCTGCTGCCAAGTCAAATCCGTAGTACCAATTGTATAAGGGCGTAGAGACGCGAAATTGTGCCTCTGGTTCGGCATCCGTCAGCAGGTACAGGGGTGCAGACTTGGGAAAAGCCGTCACGCAAACCCCGCTTTCCAAGGTTTCTAGGCTCATCTGCCAGTCGCCGGCGCTCGTCGTGTGGTGGTAGTCGCGATAGTTGATTAGGGCTTTGACAGCGAGGGCGATCGGTTTTGAGGCGCGGTGCAAGCGGTATTGAATATATGTTGTGTTAGCACTTTGCTGCATCCAAATCCGCTTTTCTACGATAGCGTCAGCAAGAGCAAACCTCCAAACTGGCGTCGTGCCTTCGAGGTGAAAGCTTTCGACATATTTGTAGCCGTGGGGTCCGATCGTACCGTCGGCCCAGCGGTTTGTATAAAGCGGATAGGGGCGATCGTTATACACAGCCGTCTCGTCTAGCTTGGCGAGCATCAAAGTCCGTCCCAGCGGGGGTTTGAGGGCTGCTACCAGCAAGCCGTGATAGCGGCGGGTGAGGAGATTTGCGATCGTCCCGCTAGCATAACCGCCGATCCCGTTTGTGACCAACCACTCCCGAGACTCCGCCGAGTCGAGATTGCAGCAGATTTCCCGTCCAAAAGCCATAACCATAAAATCCACACTCGCGCTGATTTTTGACCTACCTTTAGGTAGATTTTCGACATGATATCAACCAGAAATATTAGCCTTTGCAGGTCGTTAATTTGGCGATCGCCCCCGTGCAGATTCATGCTCTAATTTAGACATAACCAACAGCTACTTTTGCCTAATACACAATTCTAACCCTTGATGGCTCTGTCTAAAGTTAGTTGTTTGTTATATTAAGTAATATTACCTTCTAAACAGGCGCTGAACGTTAAGGGCCAAGCATTTGATAGCGCGTCGGGCGATCGAACCACCAACCTATTTTATAAGGAGAACAGCTCAAAGTGAAGATAGGAGCAAATTACCTCGGCAACAACCAATGTGAATTTACCCTTTGGGCGCCCACCATCAAACAAATAGCAGTCCAAATAGTTTCCCCAAAAAAACGCCTGATACCCATGCAACAAACTGCAGAAGGTTATTGGCAAACCACAGCTACAGACATTGAACCAGGAACCCTTTATACCTACCAAATCGAAGGAAAAACCGACCGACCAGACCCAGCCTCAAAATATCAACCTCAAGGCGTACACGCCCCGTCGCAAGTAATAGATCAAAACGTTTTTACTTGGACCGATCCAAATTGGAAAGGCGTGCCGCTAGCCGAAATGATTATCTACGAACTGCACGTCGGCACATTCACCCAAACCGGAACATTTGAAGCAATAATTCCCCAACTCAAACAACTTAAAGAATTGGGAATCAACGCCATCGAAATAATGCCAGTATCCCAATTCCCCGGCGAGCGAAACTGGGGATACGACGGCGTATATCCCTACGCCGTCCAAAACTCCTACGGCGGTCCCGAAGGCTTCAAAAAACTCGTCAACGCCTGCCACGAACACGGGATTTCAGTAATTCTCGATGTAGTTTACAACCACCTCGGCCCCGAAGGAAACTATCTCAGGGACTTCGGCCCCTACTTTACCTCAAAATACGGATCGATTTGGGGAGATCCCCTCAACTTCGACGACGCCTACAGCGACGGCGTGCGTAACTACTTTATTGAAAACGCTCTATACTGGTTTCGAGACTATCACATCGATGCCCTGAGATTAGATGCAATTCAAGCAATATTTGAAGTAGGTGCAAGACCTTTTTTACAAGAACTATCCGATGCCACAGCCGATATTTCCCAAGAACTAGGACGGCAACTTTACTTAATAGCCGAAAGCGACTTAAACGATGTCCGCACTGTACGTCCCAAAGAACTGGGGGGCTTCGGATTAGACGCCCAATGGTGCGATGATTTCCACCACGCACTGCACACCTTGCTCACCGGAGAAGACGACCGATACTACCAAGATTTCGGCAAGTGCGAACACTTAGAAAAATCCTTCAAAGAAAGCTTTGTTTACTCCGGCCAGTACGCCCCCCACAGAAAACGGAAACACGGCAATTCTGTCAAAGATGAACCGGGCCATAAATTTGTGGTATTTTCCCAAACCCACGACCAAATCGGCAACCGAATTTTGGGAGACCGACTCTCGAAAATAGTTGACTTTGAAGGATTGAAACTCGCCGCAGGCACAGTCTTGATTTCTCCCTACATTCCCTTCTTTTTTATGGGAGAAGAATACGGAGAAGAAGCCCCCTTTCTCTACTTTGTTTCCCACTCAGACGCTAACTTAATTGAAGCTATCCGCAAAGACAAACAACAAGAGTTTAAAATCTTTGAAGGGCGAGGCGAGTTTCAAGATCCCCAGAGTCCTGATAGTTTCCAAAAGTGCAAGTTAAACTGGGAAAAACAAACAGAAGGCAAACACAAAATCCTCTGGGAATGGCACCAACATTTGATTCAACTGCGGCGGACAATACCGGCCCTTAAAAAACTAGACAAAAACAGTCTAGAAGTGTCCAGCATGGAAGCGGAAAAAATCTTATTTCTACGTCGCTGGACAGATGACAGCCAGATATTCTGCATTCTAAACTTCAACAGGCAAGAGGTAGCTTTTACGGCTGCACTGCCCCAAGGCAACTGGAACAAAATTTTAGACTCTGCTGATGAAAAATGGATGGGTTCAGGTTCTAGCTTACCTGAAAAGATAAATTCACAGCAAGAATTGACTGTTAAACCCCAGAGTTTTGCACTCTACGAAATAATACAGAAATAGTAGGTTGGGCGGAGCGAAGTTTAGGGTTCGCTGCCGCTCAACCCAACAACTGATTTTAGATTGGGGATTTGAGATTTTAGATGGGAGCCAAAATCTCAAATTTCAAATATCAAATCTCACTAAAATCTCCAGTTAATGACGTTGGGCGGAGTGAAACGGAGAGTTCGTTCTCCACCCAACCTACTCTTTCTAATTTAACACAACAAATCCCACCAACTAACTAATTAGGAGTAAAATTAAGATGAGAATTCCCACAACAACTTATCGGATTCAATTTCATGCAGGTTTTAACTTTGAAGCAGCCAAACAAATTCTTAGCTATCTGGAAGAATTAGGAATTACCGACATTTACGCTTCACCAATATTTAAAGCCAGAAAAGGCAGCAGTCACGGATACGATGTCGTGGACTCAAATCAGCTCAATCCCGAATTGGGAACATCAGAAAACTTTGAAGCGCTCACATACGAAATCAATAAACGGAACATGGGATGGCTGCAAGATATTGTCCCGAACCACATGGCTTACGATACTCAAAACTTGCTGCTGTTAGACGTATTGGAACACGGGCCGGATTCCGACTATTTCGATTACTTCGATATTGAATGGAATCACGCTTACGAACATCTCAGAGGTCGAGTGCTGGCTCCGTTGCTGGGGAATTTTTATGGAGAGTGTCTGGAAAATGGCGAGATTCAACTCAAATACAGCGAAATTGGGCTGACTATCAATTATTATAGCTTACAATTGCCAGTAAAAATTGAATCTTATGCTAAATTTATCAGTCATAACTTGGGGCATTTAGCCAGAGAATTAGGTCGACGCCATCCAGATTTTATCAAGTTTTTGGGAATTCTTTATTTGATTAAAAATACACCTTCAGAAACTAAAGGTAAAGCCAGATACGATCAGATAGCTTTTGTCAAAGGACTGCTGTGGGAACTGTACAATCAAAATCCCCTGGTGCAGGAATTTATAGATGAAAATATCAAAGTTTTTAACGGAGAAAAGGGGAATGCCGAAAGTTTTAATTTGCTGGACGATTTGCTTTCCGAGCAGTTTTACCGTCTGGCCTTCTGGAAAGTGGGGGCCGAAGAAATTAACTACCGAAGGTTTTTTACAGTCAACGAACTGATTTCGGTAAAAGTTGAAGAGATTAAAGTTTTTCACAAAAACCACGCTTTGATCTTCGACCTAGTTGAAGAGGGAAAGTTTACCGGATTGAGAATCGACCACATCGACGGACTGTACGACCCCACAGAATATTTGAAACGCCTCCGGGAGAGAACCGGAGACACTTACATCACTGTTGAAAAGATTCTGGAACACGAAGAAGATTTGCCTTCATATTGGCCGATTGAGGGAACGAGCGGCTACGACTTTTTGAACTACGTAAACGGCGTTTTCTGTCGGTGCGATCGCGAACAGCAATTTAGCGAAATATATCAGAGATTTACTCGCTTGAATGTTCCCTACGAACAGTTGTTTTTAGATAAAAAAGGGCTGATTGTTGAGAAAAATTTGGCTGGAGATGTAGACAATCTGGCTCAATTATTGAAAAATATCTCCGGTCAATCCAGACAGGGAAACGACTTTACTCGTCCCGGTTTGGAAAAAGCACTGGCGGCTGTTTTAACAATTTTTCCAGTCTACCGAACTTACATCAATCAAGACGGTTTGAGAGAGTCCGATCGCACTTACGTAAAATATGCGATCGCCCACGCCAAAGAACAAGTACCGCGACTCCTCAAGGAACTTAAATTTATCGAAACAGTGCTCTTGCTGGAAGAAGAAGAAACCCTAACAACAGAACAAAAAGAGCAGCGCCGGCACTTTGTCATGAAACTCCAGCAGTTGACAGGCCCATTAATGGCAAAAGGCGTTGAAGACACGCTTTTATACGTCTACTATCGGCTTTTATCCCTCAACGAAGTCGGAGGAAACCCCAGTCAGTTCGGCGTTCCGCTAGTAGATTTTCACGAGTTCAACCAACAGCAGCAAGCCGCTTGGCCGCACAAAATGAATGCTACAGCTACCCACGATACCAAACGCGGCGAAGATGTGCGAGCCAGAATAAACGTTTTGTCAGAAATTCCCGATGAATGGGAACAGCAAGTCAGGTCTTGGAGAGAGGTAAACTCTTCTAAGAAAGTCAACTTTGTGAATCGAATGGTTCCCGATACTAATGACGAATACTTCCTGTACCAAACTCTGCTAGGCAGTTTTCCTTTTGAGGGAATTGAAAACACTGATTATGTCGATCGCCTGAAAGATTATGTCATTAAAGCTGTCCGCGAAGCCAAAGTTTATACGGCTTGGCTGAGACCGGATAACGACTACGAAACTGGTTTTATGACCTTTGTCGATAGCGTTCTCGAACCTTCCGAACAAAATCAGTTTCTCCAGAAATTTACACCTTTCTGGAAAAAAGTAGCTCTTTACGGAATTTTTAATTCTTTATCTCAAACGCTGCTGAAAATCACGGCTCCGGGCGTTCCCGACATTTATCAAGGGACGGAATTCTGGGATTTAAGCCACGTCGATCCCGATAACCGCCGTCCCGTTGACTTTGAGCGCAGAATCGAGGTTTTGCGGGAAATTAAAGAGCAAGCTCAGACGGATATTTTGCAACTGGTTGAAGATTTGATTGCTACGCGAGAAGACGCTAGAATTAAGTTGTTTTTGACGGCAAGAGCGCTAGAAGCGAGAAAAAAATACTTGCAAGTTTTTCAATCAGGCGACTATCTGCCGCTGCAAGCAGTTGGCACGTTTAAAGATAATGTTGTTGCCTTTGCCAGAAGCTTTGAAGATACTACCGTTATTGTCATTGCTCCCCGGTTTTTGGCGGGAATTGTCAAACCGGAAGAAATGCCGATCGGCAAAGAAGTCTGGAAAGATACTAATTTGAAGTTGTCCGAGGAAATGCCGTCGGTTTGGAAAGATGCGATTACAAATCAGGCGGTAGAAAGTAACGGTACGTTGGCAATTAGTGAAGCTCTGAGTTACTTTCCCGGGGCTCTGCTGATCGGTAAAAAATAGCACTTAAATAGTCTGCCAGGGCGGACTTTATACAGCTAGCGGCAGGTTTTGACCTGTCGCTTTTTTAGTTATAAAAATAGCAGCAAAGCAATTTGAGTGGCGCGATGAATAGCAAAATGCGATCGCTCGTCTAAACCGGAATCAGTACCGAAACCAGAGTTTCTTGGTGGGCTTACCTATTTTTCCGAGACGAATTCATTGCCGAAGCAGATGCTACGATCGACCGCTTAGCAGCTTATAATAATACGCCTGCTGCACTGTCCGATCGCGATCGAGCCTTTTTACTGTCAGTCATCGAACACCCGCCAGCAACGTCTGAAGGATTCCTCGCATTATTGGCAGATTATTAAACACAACAGTAAAGCGAGTGAATTAAGCTATTAACCGTGTAGAAGATATAAACCGAAGTACGATCACTCTTAGAAAAAACCCATTAAATTCGGGAAATACAAAATTAGATGCCTCTCTCAAACGATATGCAAAGCAGAAGCATCGCCTCGGTACTGCTAGAACTTTTGTAGGTTTAGCAGGTGAAAATAACTAGACAATAGCAGGCTATTATGCTTGCAGCGCTAATTTACTTGACCGCACCCAGCTAGCAGCTAACTTGTTGCGAGACAATATCCCCAACTATCCCCTCCTGCTATGCTGGTTGCGAAATAGGCAAGGCAGTCGATCGATGCAAGCTAGAGGCTTGGGAAAGCGCTTACTACGTCATGCCTTCGAGAATGCACTGAATTTATCCCAAAATATGGAAATTTAGGCCATCAGAATAGATGTTATAGACGAACCAGCTCAAGAATTTTACAAAAAGTGCGGTTTCTTGGAGTCTCTTGATACTCATTTTTCACTCTTTATTCTGATGAGTAAAATTAAACACGCAGCAAATTGGTAGCTCTCTAACTCATGACTCTAACTGATAAATTTTACTTTTATTGTGCAGCCATCGAGCGATCGTCCGAACCAGCCCAACAAAATTTATACACATAAGACGGCAAATACAACACAACGTATACGGTTTGCCACAATACCCGAATCGCTCGCACCCCGTACATTAGGAAGAGTAAACAAAAGCAGTCGAAAGCTGTAGCGGTGCAAGCCTCACGGATGCAACCGTCCCTCAACAGGTTCGGTAAATACCCCTTCATCGCAAGGTCTACCGCCCGCAGTATAGAGATAAGCACCCTATCGAAGACTGTATTAAAGCAGGACTCAGTACCCGTAAACCGCGAGGTAAAATCGCAGTCCTGAATAACCAGACTATCGCACAGATAGAACACCAAAATTTTGTAGAAATTGGAGCCGGAACACCCCTATGGGAAAAGTAGTTGGAATTGACTTAGGTACGACAAACTCCTGCGTCGCAGTTATGGAAGGCGGCAAACCCACCGTCATAGCCAACGCCGAAGGGGGTCGCACCACACCTTCCGTAGTAGCATATGCTAAAAATGGCGATCAACTTGTCGGACAAATCGCCAAGCGTCAAGCCGTGATGAATGCCGAAAACACCTTTTACTCAGTAAAACGGTTTATCGGGCGTCGGGTTGATGAAGTAACCCACGAAACCACTGAAGTTTCATACAAAGTCCTCAAAGTCGGCAACAGCCTTAAACTAGACTGTCCCGCCCGCGGCAAGCAATTTGCCCCAGAAGAAATTTCTGCACAAGTTCTCCGCAAACTGGTAGAAGACGCCAGTAAATACCTCGGCGAAACAGTTACCCAAGCGGTAATTACTGTTCCTGCTTACTTCAACGACTCCCAGCGCCAAGCTACGAAAGACGCTGGTAAAATTGCCGGGATTGAAGTGCTGCGGATTATTAACGAACCTACAGCGGCCGCTTTAGCTTACGGATTAGATAAAAAGAGCAACGAAACCATCCTCGTATTTGACTTAGGTGGCGGTACTTTCGACGTATCTATTCTAGAAGTGGGCGACGGCGTATTTGAAGTGCTAGCAACTTCTGGAGACACTCACCTCGGCGGTGACGACTTCGACAAAAAAATCGTCGATTTCATCGCTAATGAATTCCAAAGAGCCGAAGGAATTGACCTCCGCAAAGACAAACAAGCACTGCAACGCCTGACGGAAGCAGCAGAAAAAGCCAAGATTGAACTTTCGAGCGTTACCCAAGCAGAAATCAACCTGCCGTTTATTACCGCGACTCAAGACGGGCCAAAACACTTGGACACAACTTTGACGCGGGGCAAATTTGAAGAACTCTGCTCAGATTTGATCGATCGCTCTCGCATCCCCGTAGAAAATGCGATCCGGGACGCCAAATTAGACAAATCTGCAATTAATGAAGTCGTCTTAGTGGGCGGTTCTACACGTATTCCGGCGGTGCAAGAACTGGTCAAAAAAATCCTCGGCAAAGACCCCAACCAAACGGTAAACCCGGACGAAGTGGTCGCAGTTGGTGCAGCAATTCAAGCCGGCGTGCTCTCCGGCGAAGTCAAAGACATCTTGTTGCTCGACGTTACCCCGCTCTCTCTTGGCGTCGAAACCTTGGGCGGCGTGATGACCAAAATCATTCCCCGCAACACCACAATTCCTACCAAGAAGTCGGAAACTTTCTCGACTGCTGTAGACGGCCAAACAAACGTGGAAATTCACGTTTTGCAAGGCGAACGGGAAATGGCCAATGATAACAAGGATTTGGGAACCTTCCGCTTAGATGGAGTTCCTCCAGCCCCCCGTGGCGTACCTCAAATTGAAGTTACTTTCGATATCGATGCTAACGGTATTTTGAATGTAGCTGCTAAGGATAAAGGTACTGGCAAGGAACAATCGATTAGCATTACTGGTGCTTCTACTTTGCCCAGCAATGAAGTCGATCGCATGGTGAAGGAAGCCGAATCGAATGCTTCTGCTGACAAGGAACGTCGCGAAAAGATCGATCGCAAAAACCAAGGCGATTCTTTAGCCTATCAAATTGAGAAGCAGTTGGCAGAATTGGGTGATAAAGTTCCCGCTGCTGACAAGACTAAGGTTGAAGGGTTGATCAAAGACTTGCGCGATGCGATCGAGAGTGAAGATGACGATCGCATCAAAACCTTGACAACCGAGTTGCAGCAAGCGTTCTACGCTGTCAGCAGCAACCTGTACCAGCAAGCAGGCGGCCCGACTGACGGCCCTGGCGGCCCTGGCGGCCCTGGTGGCTATGGAGACGGCGGCCCCACTGGCGGCGGCGACGACGTGATTGACGCCGACTTCACTGAAGGCAACAAATAAAAGGCTAAATTAAAAGCCTCCAGCTAGAAGCAAGAAACCCGGTTTTGAACAGAAACCGGGTTTCTGTGCATTCAAAAACAAACCAAAGCCGATCGCCCAAAGTCAGTAAAAATCTGCTTGAGGCATAGTGAAAAAACTTGAATATGCTTCAATAAATATCATAAACTAGCAGTAATATCGCAATCGAGAGCAATTAAATGTCACGTTCTCCTCTACAAAATTCCTCCCCCAATACTCCCAGTCCATCTCATGTAGCATCCTTGCGCCGACTCCGCCGGGTCAGCCATTTACTAGACAATGCAATTCCGATTCCCGGCACAAAATACCGCATCGGACTCGATCCGATATTGGGACTTATACCGGGCGGCGGCGATTTTATCAGTTCAATCTTTGCAGGCTATGTTGTCTTCAAATCCGCTCAAATGGGAGTGCCTCAAGAGACTTTAGTAAAAATGGCTGCTAACATCGTATTTGATACAGTCGCCGGCACGGTACCAGTGGCCGGAGACTTGTTGGATGTTACTTGGAAAGCTAATGTCAAAAATATAGAATTGCTGGATGCTCATTTAGGTTCCCCCGAACCTGGGAAAAAAGCCGATTGGCTATTTGTGGCGGCGTTGCTGTTGGGTTTGATGTTAATTGTCGGAGGTGTAATTTTCTTGAGCGTGATGCTTTTTGGGTGGTTATTTCAAGTGATTACAGGGCGTTGAGTTTTGGTTTTAGGATAAAGAGAAATTACTCTATCTGTGTCAGGTCGATCTCATCTGGTATAAATTGTACTTAAACAATTAAGTTTTAGTAGGATGACTGACCAGTAAAAACATCGGGATTTAGGATAATTTATGCTTGACAAATAATTTCTAACTATGAGCTAGGAAAAAACTGTTAGGTGTTCTAAAGAATCTCAAGTAATACTAAAATTTCTCAGGGTTTTAAAATTCAACCAACCCATGCCAAGAAAAGTTCTGGTGCTCTTACTCAGAAGAGATATGTGCCAGAAATCGGACTTATTGAGCAGAGTCTATTAAAGCACTTCGGAGACATCAAAGACCAAGCAGCATCTGACTTGTGTCAAAAGTGAGATGCTGCCGTTCCTCTGACCGAAATCGAGGTGGATCGGCACTTCTTAGATTTCAAATGGGTTCTATAATATAAAGCGATCGCCCTCTCTTGACCTAAAAAATATATCTTAAGAGTATTGACAAATATTATTAAATGTGTATCTTATTCTTGAGTTTCTTTTAAATTAGCTATTTACGCGATCGCCCTTGAGTCCGATAATATAGTGATATAATGCAGACTATAATATCAATTTGATATAAATGCTTGAATTATCAGCCCTTGGGCTGCTACAGTGGCAACCCCTGCACGGCTATCGGCTAAAGCAACAACTGGAGCTGTTTATGAGCAGTTGCATCAGCGTCAACTACGGAGCGATTTACCCCTTGCTGAAGCGCTTGGAAGAGCGAGGGGAGATTTCGGTAATTGCCGAAGAAGCCGGAGATGCGGGCTGTCCGCGCAAAATCTACGGAATTACCGCCAAAGGGCGCGAACTCTGGAGGGAAAAAATGCTCGAACACCCTCAAGAAAGCTGGGTTAACAGCGGTTCCCGGTTCCAAATCAAGTTTTTCTTTTTTGGCGACTTAGAACCGGAAGAACGGATGAAATTGTTGGAACACCGCTTGCGAGCCTGTTACACCCGGCAAGACTACATCGAAAGCCTCAAGAGCGAATATCCACTAACCGACGACTATCAATTCGCCTCTCGCGATCGCTGCAAGTCAGTGCTGGCGTCAGACATAGAGTGGTTAACCGAGCAACTAGCCAAGGAAAAAAGCGCGATCGCAGGAGTGCGTGACTCCCCAACCTCCGCTGAATCCGGCGACTCCCAGGGAAAAATCCTTCTAACTCACCCACTCAGGTAAGCCATAAGAAGGATGTCTTATCTTCCATGGAAAGCGTAACTTTTGAAAGATAAAAAACAACTTTCCTAAAAATAATCACCCCCGGCTTGACTAACTGCGATCGGACTAAAGCCAAGCACAAACCCTAACCCCATTAAAAAGGGACTTTCCAGATTCCATCCCTTTTAAAAGAGCTTTCCAAATTCCCCCCTGTTTGAGGGGGGCGCCGAGGGAATCAAAGATCCCGCCAAAGTCTCAGTAAGTCAGACGTTAAAAAAAAATCTAAGTGGTGCTGCCAATGAGTTATTCTAAATCCCCAGAATCCGTGGTTGAAGCTGAAGAGCAAAAATCTGCCACACCGGAACTTCACCCAACCGATGCAGAAGCAGACAGCGATCGACCGCAGGATTTGGCCCCCGTTGCCGATAGCCCCGAACCTGTCGCTAAACCGCGATCGCGCTGGCCCCTAATTGCCGCGATCGCGATCGTCACAGGCGCAGCAGCTTTCGGCTGGTACTCGTGGCAATCGGGTCATAATCGCGCGCAGCAACCGGCAGCAGCAGCCCAACCCCAAGGCATACCAGTCAAGCTTGCAGCCGTACAAACCAGCTCAGTCCAAGATTCCTCGGAATTTGTCAGCAGCTTAGAAGCCAAGCGTTCGGTAGAAATCAAACCCGAAGCAGAAGGGCTAGTCACGGAGATTTTTGTCAAATCCGGGGACTTCATAAACCAAGGGCAACCCATCGCCCGCATAAAAAGCGACAGCGCCCAAGCTGACTTGAGGCAATCCCAAGCCAACCTGATTCGCGCTCAATCGCACTTAGCAGAATTGCAAGCAGGAACTAGGCCCGAAGAAATCGCCCAAGCTCAAGCCCAAGTCGCCCAAGCCCAAGCCAACCTAGCCCAACTGCGATCGGGCAGTCGGCCAGAAGAAATTGGTCAAGCCCAAGCCCGCGTTTCCCAAGCTGAAGCCGACCTCGCCGACGCCCAAACAGGTAGCCTCTTAGAAGACATCGCCCAAGCCAGAGCGCAAATAGAGGCAAGCACAGCCGAAGCAAAGTTAGCCAGCCAGCAGCTTGCCAGATATCAGGCATTGGCACGAGAAGGGGCAGAATCCGCCAACACCCTCGAGGAATACACCCAAAAAGAAGGCACCGCCAAAGCCAATCTCCGAGAAGCTCAAAGGCGGTTCCAGCAGCGGCAAAAAAACAGACAAGCCGAGATAGAGCGCCGGACAGCAGCTTTGCAACAGCAGCGGCAAGCTTTGCGGCAATTGCAAAACGGTTCGCGTCCAGAGGAAATAGCCAAAGCCGAAGCAGAAGTCGCACAAGCCAGGAGCAGATTAGCCGAGTTAGCCAACGGTACGCGCCAAGAACAGCTCGATCAAGCTGAAGCGCAAGTTGCCGAGGCCGCCGCTCAAGTGCGCGGCTTTGAAGTACAACTGCAAGAAACTGCTGTCATCGCGCCCTTCGCGGGAGTCATTGGCGACATACCAGTGAAAGTAGGTGATAACTTGCAAAAAGGTGATGCCATTGCCACCCTGACTGAGAACCAATTGCTAGACTTGCGGTTATCAATTCCTTTGGAACGGATGCCTCAATTACGCTTAGGGTTGCCAGTACAAATGCTCGACGCTCAAGGTAAGGCGATCGCCCAAGGTCAAATCAGTTTTATCTCCCCGAACGTCAGCGCCAATTCCCAAACAATTTTAGCTAAAGCCACCTTTCCCAACCCCAGCGGCGAACTGCTTAATCTCCAGTTTGTAAAAGCTAAAGTCATCTGGAAACAGAACCCCGGAATTTTAGTTCCAGTAACAGCAGTCACTCGCTTAGGTGGGCAAACTTTTGTCTTCACAGCTCAAAGGCCGGAACAGCCAAAACCTGGAATGCCTCCTTTAGTAGCCCGACAAAAGCCCGTGAAATTGGGAGCCATTGAGGGGAATAATTATCAAGTTATCGAAGGTTTGCAAGCCGGGGAAAAAATTATTACCGCAGGCATCCTTAACCTGACTGACGGCGCTCCGATTATGGCTCAAGAGGAAGGGAAAGGAGCCGGGGAAAAATTACCAGTAGAAAGCAAAAAATAAGGTATGTAGTTGCGCTTCAGCGCTCTTAATTCGCCTCTGAAGAGCGCTGAAGCGCAACAGCGTACCTTATGTATGTGAAACTACTTGATTGCTCAGCTCTTAAAAAAGGGGAAATTTTAATTTTTGACGTAAGTCTAATTAGGCACCAGAGATTAGGAATTAGAAATTACGAATTATCAACTAACAACTACCCATTACCCAAATAATGTTTGCAGATTTCTTTATTAAACGACCAGTCTTTGCTAGCGTCTGCGCCTTAATTATTATCTTGGTAGGCGCAATTAGCATTCCGAGCCTGCCTATCGAGCGATTCCCCGACATCAGCCCCACCCAAATCAACGTCACAGCTAACTATAGCGGGGCGAGTGCTGAAATTGTCGAAAATGCTGTTACGAACATCCTAGAAAGGCAAATCAACGGTGTTGAAGGACTCAAATATCTAACTTCCAGTAGTAGTAACGATGGCACCAGCACCATCACAGCTACCTTTGACCCGTCACGCAACAAAGATATCGCCGCCGTCGATGTTCAAAATCGAGTTGCAGTTGCTCAACCACAACTACCAGATGCCGTACAGCGCACAGGAGTTAGAGTTACAAAACAATCTACAAGTCTCCTATTAGCGATCGGCTTATTTACAGAAAATAAAGAATACGACACCATATTTTTAAGCAACTACGCTGACCTATATTTGGCAGATGCCTTAAAACGGGTAAAAGGTGTGGGCGAGGTACGAATTTTTGGGGAACGCCGCTATGCAATGCGTTTATGGATAGACCCCAATAAATTAGCAGCTCGCAGTCTCACAATGCAAGATGTAACGAGCGCTCTTAACGAACAAAACTTGCAAGTTGGTGCTGGGAGAGTTGGCCAAGAACCTGCTCCACAGGGGCAAATGTATCAAATTGACTTGCGTGCTGAAAGTCGCCTGAAAGAACCAGCAGAATTTGAAGAAATCGTCCTCAAAACAGAGACAAATGGAACGTTAGTTAAATTAAAAGATGTGGGGAGAGCAGAACTAGGGGCAGAGAATTACAGCTCATTTCTGCGATTTCGAGGCAATGATGCAGTAGGTTTAGGGATTTACCAACTGCCTGGAAGTAATGCTTTGAATGTTGCCCACGCCGTCAAAACCGAAATGGAAAAACTAGCGGTTGGTTTTCCTCCGGGGTTGATCCATAGAGTAGCGCTGGACACGACTTTGTTTGTAGAAGAGTCGATGGCAGAAGTAGTCAAGACATTATTTGAAGCAGTCTTGCTAGTGGTGATAGTGATTTTTGTTTTCTTGCAAGACTGGCGCACAACTATTATTCCTACCGTCACAATTCCAATTTCTTTGATCGGGACGTTTGCCTTTATCAAAGTTTTCGGATTTACGATTAACAGTTTATCTCTGTTTGGTCTGACATTAGCGACGGGATTAGTGGTTGATGACGCTATCATTGTAGTAGAAAATATTGACCGCCTGATCCGCCAAGGTATGAATGCCCGCGAAGCGGCTTTTGAGTCTATGCGGGAGCTTTTTAGCGCTGTAATTGCGACTTCTTTAGTGTTGATGGCAGTGTTCGTGCCAGTGGCATTTTTTCCCGGAACGACAGGAGCGCTTTACAAACAATTTGCGCTGACAATTGCTTTTTCAGTATTGCTTTCTACCTTTATTGCAATTACTCTTACGCCCTCACTTTCAGCTATATTATTGCGTCGAGGTCAGAAGTTTGGGGGCCCGCTAGGTTGGGTTTTTGACAAGTTTAATGGAGTTCTCGATTGGGTACAGCGGCAATATCGCAAATCCTTAATATTTCTCACAGGGATTAAGACTATTGTCACCCTCGTGTTCATCGCTTCTCTGGGAGTAACAGCTTGGCTTTATTTATCAGTCCCCACAGCATTTATCCCGGAAGAAGATCAGGGCTATTTTCTGACAATTATTCAAGGGCCCCAAGGTGTTTCGCTGCAATACACTCAGAAAGTAATGGATCAAGTAGAAGAAGAAATCCTAAAACTTCCTGAAGTTGTCGGAACTTTTTCAGTGGGTGGATTTGGTTTTAGCGGTAGCACTTCTAATCAAGGCATTATATTTACTACACTTAAAGCCTGGGATGAACGTCACGGAGAAGATCAAACTGTACAAGGGATTATTAATAAGTTGCGGGGTAGATTTGGGGCGATTCCAGAAGCTAGAATTTTCCCGGTGAATCCGCCAGCTATTCAGGGTTTAGGTCAATTTGGAGGCTTCCAATTTCAATTGCAAGACCGCAAAGGTAACAGCGGTTTAGATGCTCTGGTTGAGGCGATGGGCGGGATTTTGAAGCAGGCGAATCAGACGCCCGGATTACAGGCGGTATTTAGTACGTTTGCTGCGAATACGCCTCAGTTAATTGTGGAAGTTGACCGCAATCGGGCTAAGGCTTTGGATATTTCTGTTAATGATGTTTTCAGTACGCTACAAACGGCTCTGGGTGCTCAGTATGTGAACGATTTTAACCTCCAGCAGCGCAATTACCGGGTTTATGTCCAGGCGGACAAACAGTTTCGTGATAACCCTGAAGATATTGGGAAATTGTATGTGCGTTCTGGAAAGAATGAAATGGTTTCTTTGAGCAATTTGGTGAAGATAACTCCGGTGGTGGGAGCACAAACTGTTAACCACTACAATTTATATAGGTCAATTGAAATTACTGGCTCTCCGGCTCCGGGAGCGAGTTCTGGACAGGCGCTAAAATCGATGGAAAAGGTGTCGGCTGAAGTTTTGCCCTCGGGTTTTGGCTATGAATGGTCGGGGAGTTCTTTAGAAGAAATTGAGTCCGGCGGTCAAGCACCGATTATTTTCGGTTTGGGGCTGATTTTTGTGTTCTTGGTGTTGGCTGCGCAGTATGAAAATTATGTCGATCCATTCATTATTTTGCTATCGGTGCCTCTGGCGATTTTAGGAGCGCTTTTAGCTCAGTCGTTGCGGGGTTTGGCGAATGATGTTTATTGCCAGATTGGTTTAGTGATGTTGATTGGATTGGCTAGTAAAAATGCGATTTTAATCGTGGAGTTTGCGAACCAGTTACGGGAGCGGGGATATCCAATTGCTAAGGCGGCAGTTGAGGCTTCTCAAGAGCGTTTACGACCGATTTTGATGACTTCTCTGGCTTTCATTTTGGGTATTGCTCCTCTAGTTAACCCAGAAGGTGCGGGTGCAGCCAGCCGCCGATCGCTAGGAAATGCGATCGCGGGGGGGATGGTTGTTTCTACTTTCTTGAGTTTGTTTATGGTGCCGGTTCTTTATGTGGTGGTTGTCTCGGCTCGCGATCGCTTTAAAAAGCGCGATCGCCCGCAAAATCCGCCCGAGGATGGCACAATTTTGAACGGGAAAACAACTCCTCACGAGGAGATTGAACGCGATAAAGTATCGCCGTTGTAGTTGGTAATTAGTTCCTTCAACTATCCCGTTAGTGGCTCTTTCTTCAAAATACCCGACTATCTGTGTCACCCACTTTTGTATTGTGGTGACGCTGTGGGGCCACTCTCGGGGAATATTTTTTGTGCAGGTAGCGATCGCCCGATCGCCCTCCATCGTGCAATAATAATATGACTTGCACAAAAACTCTATTAGTAGGGTGAGCATTGCCCCACTTACTACTACAGGTAGCGTCTCAACTGTCAACCCGTGCAAATTCCCACTTAAACCGGCTGTTGCACTACACAATTTTTTCCTAATGGCTGAAGTCCCCCTAAATCCCGCAGAACTTGCAGAAGCCCTCAACGGCTTTACCGATATCAATTTCCAATTGCCAGACCCCGAAGACGAACAACTACCAGACTTTGATTTTGAAAATCAGGTTGACAATGCCTGGAAAGTGTGCGATCGCTTCGACTTGCAGACCGACATTTGGCGGGGACGCATTCTCCGAACAGTTAGAGACAGAGAAAAAAAAGGCGGCGAAGGACGCGGCACAGGGTTTTTGAACTGGCTCAAAGAAAGAGAAATTGGCAAAAGTCAAGCCTATTCTTTGATAGAATTAGCTAATAGTGCCGATACTCTGATCCAGCAAGGAGATTTAGACCCAAATTCCATTAGAAACTTCAGCAAAAGAGCCTTTGTAGAAACGGCCAAAGCATCTCCCGAAGTCCAGCAAATGGTAACAGATGCAGCAGCAAATGGCGATCGCATCACCCGCCGCGAAGTCAAACAACTCTCCGACGAATGGATGGCAATGAACTCAGATTTATTGCCCGAAGAAGTCAAAGAAAAAGCATCTACTGGTTCTTTACCTTCCCGCTACCTCGCTCCTTTAGTCAAAGAAATGGAGAAACTCTCCCCATCTCACCAAAGCGAAATTCAAAAAGAAGTAGCAGAAAATCCCGACGTAGATACTGTCAAACAGCTAACTTCCGACGCCAAAAACTTATCAAAATATCTCGACGCCGCCGCCCAAGTGCAAGCTCTCAATCAGTCTCATTTAGACATGGAAATGGCCTTAGAAGAATCTTTGCGAGTCGGCTGTTTGGGAACCACCGCCGACGTTGTAAAACAAGCCGCACAGCTAGAACAAACAGTAGTCAAACTCTACACCATTTGGAAACGCTTAGGCAGTTTGGCAGATAGATTGTACGTGGATACAGGAGCAAGCACACCGAATTTGCGGTTGCTTTTGGGATGCTTAGACAGTCTTTCGGGAGAAAAGATTGAAGTGGATTTTGGAGACGGAGAACGCTCTATTCGCTTGCAAATTTTCAGCGAATAGCTCAACCTTGACCGCAGATAAACACTAACTTCCAGGCTCATTATCGGCGTCTAGCCCTGTTCATCTACGGTTAAAATTTCTAATTTTTTTCCAAAGATAGCGGGGATTCAAATAACGCCGATATTTGGTAACTACTTCTTTCCCCAACAGCAGCACGCTAATCCAAAAACAAACTTCTGCCCCAACAGCCAAAACGACAGATAAAGTAGTTTTTTGGGTAATGTCCAGCGGCAGGAATGGCACAACAAATAAGACTGCTAACCATGGTACAAAAGATACGATAAATAAAAACAAACCGAGCTTCTGCATAGATTCACATAATACAGCTTTAATATCCCCTTTATATCTTAGTCCACTTAAAGTAAACTTCGTTTGTATATAGCAATCCTTGCAGGAGTCGTAAATGTTTTACCCCACCCCAACTTTCCCCTTACCAAGGGGAGGGAGTAAGAAATTCACAAATGATTTAGGATTGCTATAGTAGCGATTTCAATCGCCCAGTAACTACAAACTCACATCTGGAACCAATGTCAGCAACAGGCAAGATGCCTGTTCCTCAAGAATATTTAGTATTTGTGGAACAGGCATCTTGCCTGTTCTTGAGAATGGTTCCACAAATGACTACAAACTTAATTGCCAAGCATTTTCAACTCAATTCTTAATCCCCGTCGCCGCAATCCCCCGTATAAACTGTCGTTGACCGGCCAAAAACAGCAACACCACCGGTACAGTTCCAATTACCACCGCCGCCATCAACAACTGCCAACTGCTAGTAAACTGTTCCTGAAATTCTGCCAGAACCAACTGCACAGTCCGCAACTCGGGCCGCGTCGTAAACACCAGCGGCTTAAACAAATCATTCCACTCCCCGATAAACGTAAACAAAAACAGCGTCACCAAAGCAGGGCGGGCCAAAGGTAACATCACCTGCCACAAAACCTGCCAGCGGTTAGCCCCATCCAGCATTGCCGCCTCCTCCAACTCCACCGGAACAGTCATAAAATACTGGCGCAGCAGAAAAATCCCAAAACCGTTAGCCGCCGTAGGCAAAATCAGCGCCCCGTAAGTATTCAGCAGATGACCCCACTTCAAAACCAAGAAAATCGGAATCACCAAAAGCTGAAACGGAATTACCAGCGTCGCCAAAACCCCCAAAACTAAGGCCTGTCGCCCCCGAAACTTCAGCCTGGCCAAAGCATAACCGGCCAAAGCAGAAGTCACAACCTGAAAACCCGTCACTGCCAGCGCCACTAGAGTAGAATTAAGGAATGCCAACAAAAAATTGCCCCGTCGCCAAGCCTCCTGATAGTTCGCAAAAGTCAGGCCTGTGGTCTTGACACCCACACCAGATGGTGATATTGAAACCAAAAATACAGCAGCCAGCGGCAGCAGCACCAGCGCAGCCCCCGCCAGCAACAAAATAAAACTCAGCAATTCCAGCGCTTGAGACCTGTCAAAGGATTTACCCATAAATTTGTGAATTAACCTAAAATAATAAGCCTGTGAGGTTCTCCAACCCGATCGCCTCCCAGATTCCCATACCACAACATAATAGTCGTAGAGGGAAAGAAGGAGTACCTAGGGAGGAAGTTGTGGTTAGGATATAATGTTATAGATAGAGTTGGTACTGTAAAACCCTGAAAGGTGGAGACATAGACCGTATTTCTATCATCTATTTCCGGGCAAAAGATCGACTAACGACTAATTCAAGTAATTAGTAAATAGATAGCATTCTAGCGATAGTCTTTCTGGAGTGTTCGACGGCAAAAGTCCGCCAAACACGCTGAGGACGCCAGTTTTTCCCGGAGCGTCAAAGAAAAGTTCTTTGTCGAAATAATCCTCAGCTATAATCTCTGATTTAGATGGGGTGCGTTCAAAAAAGGTAAAGTGCACTGTCACTGACCCCCAATTTTAAAGGGGTTTCCAAACATCCCACAAGCTTATATGAGGAGACTACATATCTATGCCCCAGCTTGAGGCCAGCCCAACAATTGACTTTCAAACCGAAACTTACAAAGATGCTTACAGCCGCATCAACGCCATTGTGATTGAAGGCGAACAAGAAGCTCACGATAATTACCTGACACTGGCCGAACTGTTGGCTGACAAAAAAGCAGAGTTAGTTGGCTTGTCCAAGATGGAGAACCGCCACATGAAAGGCTTCCAAGCTTGCGGCAAGAATCTCAAAGTCACGCCGGACATGGCATTTGCCAAGGAGTTCTTTTCGGAACTGCACAGAAACTTCCAAACGGCCGCTGCTCAAGGTCAGATTGTAACTTGCTTGCTGATCCAATCGCTAATTATCGAGTGTTTTGCGATCGCAGCTTACAACATCTACATCCCCGTCGCCGATGACTTTGCTCGCAAAATCACCGAAGGCGTCGTCAAAGAAGAATACAGCCACCTCAACTTTGGGGAAGTCTGGCTGCAAGCTCACTTTGAGGAATCCAAAGCCGAACTAGAAGCCGCCAACCGTCAAAACCTGCCCATCATCTGGAGACTGCTAAACGCTGTCGCAGACGATGCCCGCGTTTTAGGAATGGAAAAAGACGCTTTAATCGAAGACTTTATGATTGCCTACGGCGAAGCCCTAGGCAACATAGGCTTTAACAACCGCGATATCATGCGGATGTCAGCACAAGGCTTAGCAGCCTAGTTAATTAGGAAATAAGGAATGGGAAAAAAATTAAAAATTAAAAATGAAAAATGGGATACCTCATTTTAAAATATAAATTTTTAATCTTCCCATCTTCCCTCTTCCATTTTCAATCTTCAATCTTCAATCTTCCTTCATTTGACAACTTAATGTTTGGTCTAATCGGTCACTTAACCAGCTTAGAACACGCCCAATCAGTAGCTAACGAGCTGGGCTATCCAGAATATGCCGATCAAGGTCTCGATTTTTGGTGCAGCGCACCGCCTCAAATAGTCGATCATATCACGGTAACAAGCATCACTGGACAAAAAATAGAAGGTCGCTATGTCGAGTCCTGTTTTCTGCCAGAAATGCTAGCCACTCGCCGGATTAAAGCAGCCACTCGCAAAATCCTTAATGCGATGGCACACGCTCAAAAAAACGGGATTAACATCACTGCTTTAGGCGGCTTTTCTTCAATCATTTTTGAGACTTTCAACTTGCAGCAAATTAAGCAAATTCGCAATCTCAAGTTGGAGTTTGAACGCTTCACCACTGGTAACACTCACACGGCTTACATCCTCTGCCGTCAAGTAGAAGAAGCAGCCCCAAAATTGGGAATTGAACTTTCAAAAGCCACTGTAGCGGTTTGCGGTGCTACTGGGGATATTGGGAGTGCGGTGTGTCGCTGGCTCAATCTTAAAACAAATGTAGCAGAATTGTTGCTCATTGCCCGCGACAAAGAACGATTGCAAGATTTGCAATCGGAATTGGGGCGAGGCAAAATCTTGGATTTGGAAGAAGCCCTGCCCCAAGCGGATATTGTAGTGTGGGTAGCCAGTATGCCAAAGGGAGTAGAAATTGACCCCAAGACATTGAAGCAACCATGTTTATTGATTGACGGTGGCTATCCGAAAAATCTGGCAACTCAGGTTCAGCATCCGGAAATTTACGTACTCAATGGCGGCATTGTGGAGCATTCCCTCGATATTGAGTGGAAAATTATGAAGATTGTAAATATGGATGTACCGGGCCGACAGTTGTTTGCCTGTTTTGCCGAATCAATGCTGCTGGAATTTGAAAAATTGTATACCAATTTTTCTTGGGGACGGAATCAAATTACTGTCGAAAAGATGGAGCAAATCGGCGAGATTTCAGTTAAACACGGTTTCCGACCTTTAATGTCATTTTGATGTGATTTGTTGCGGTTATTGGTTATTGAGGAAAGTTTTTCTGATAATAACCAGTAACTTTTTTTTAGAGACTTAACAGTTAACCGTTAACATTATGTCCGATCGCACGACGAAAATAAAAGTTGTGTGTAGTTATCAACCAGCCCAGGGGATTCGCGACAAGAGTTGGTCTTTTTTATGATATTTGATTGTCGCCGAAAACAGCTAATACAGACAGGGCTGTTAAAGCTTCCGTAGAGGTGAGATCGATCGCGCGGGTGTCGCTTTTTTTACTTTGGAACAGTTCAGCAGGGTTAGGTTTTTTGTGGCTGTGAGGGTCTAGGGGCGCGGGGAAGTATGCGCGTAAAACTCAGAAGCAAGCAAAAATAGTGTAGCAAAAAATGAGGCTCAAGCCTCTGGCTTTCAACAAGATTACTAAGCAAAGGATAATTCAAAACTTCCAAATTTCCAAATTTCCCCTCTTTTTCAGCATCACCTGACAGGGTAGGATCTGGAAATAGTCGATCGACAAAACCTTAAAACCCTATAGAAATTATCAGCGTGGCAAACCCAGACCGCAAACCACTACTCTTAGATTTTGAAAAGCCCCTGGCCGAACTCGAAACCCGAATTCACCAGATTCGCCAACTCGCCGAAGAAAACAGCGTCGATGTCACCGACGAAATTCGCAAACTCGAAGCTCGCTCAACCCAACTGCGACAAGAGATTTTCAGCAGCTTGTCCCCCATGCAGCGTCTGCAACTCGCCCGTCACCCGCGCCGCCCGAGTACCCTCGATTACATTCAGGCAATTAGCGACGAGTGGATCGAGCTTCACGGCGATCGGCGCGGCGGAGACGACCCGGCCCTCGTCGGCGGAATTGCCCGCATAGACGGGCTTCCCACAGTCATAATCGGCCATCAAAAAGGGCGCGACACTAAAGACAATATCGCCCGCAACTTCGGCATGGCGGCTCCCGGCGGCTACCGCAAAGCCCTGCGGTTGATGGAACACGCCGATCGCTTCGGAATGCCAATTTTCACGTTTATCGACACTCCGGGAGCTTGGGCGGGCTTAGAAGCAGAACAGCTAGGACAGGGAGAGGCGATCGCCTGTAACCTCCGAGAAATGTTTCGCCTCGACGTTCCCATTATTTGTACCGTCATCGGCGAAGGCGGTTCCGGAGGCGCCTTGGGCATCGGCGTCGGCGAGCGGCTGTTGATGTTGGAACATTCCGTCTACACTGTCGCCACCCCCGAAGCTTGTGCGGCCATTCTCTGGAAAGACTCTGGCAAAGCTAACTTAGCCGCAGAAGCCCTTAAAATCACTTCCTGGGATTTGAAAAACCTTGGCGTTCTCGATCAAATAGTACCCGAGCCGGTCGGCGGCGCTCACTCGAATCCCCTCAAAGCTGCATCCATACTCAAACAAGCTTTGTTGGAAAACCTAGCAGAACTGACACAGCTTACGGGTCAGCAGCGGCGCCAGCTCCGGTATCAAAAGTTTCGCGACATCGGTGTATTCACAGAAATTTCTGCTTGAGCCGATCGATTCACAGTTATCACTTATGAGTTAAAAATCTTTTAACTTCAAACTCATAACTGATAACTCAACTATTCTGCGGATCAGTCAGCAGTGTTATAATTTCTCAGGTGACACCGGCTTAACAGTTCTTAATGTTGATCTCATAATTAACTGTACTCACCCGCAGCAGACAGCTTTCTAATTTGCCGAAGAAAGCTGCAACGCTTGAGGGATTTGCCGAGCGAAAGTATTAGGACACTGAATGAACCATCCAACAACAAAGCAGGCTCTGATTACCGGAGCCAGCAGCGGTATTGGCAAAGCGACGGCTCTAGCGTTCGCCGCCGAGGGCATAAATCTGGCCTTAGTTAGCCGAGAGTCGGAAAACTTAGAAGCCGTTGCCGCAGCAGCCCGAGAAGTCGGAGTGAAAGCAGAAGCTTATCCCTTAGACTTGGCAAAAATTGAGCAAGTGCAAAGCAGCATCAGCGCGATCGCAGCTCAATTGGGTGCCGTAGATATCCTGGTCAACAGCGCGGGTATGGGCTACACCGGCTCCTTGACGGAAACCTCCCTAGCCGACTGGCAGAACGTTCTAGACCTCAATCTTACTAGCGTTTGGCAGTGCATTCTAGGAGTTTTGCCGTCGATGCGCGATCGCGGATCGGGAATCATCATCAACGTTTCCTCGATCGCCGGCATCCAAACCTTCCCCAACTGGGGACCCTACTGCGTCAGCAAATTCGGTCTCATGGCTTTGTCTAAAACATTAGCCGCCGAAGAACGGGCTCGCGGAATTCGGGTAACAGCAATCTGTCCGGGTTCTGTCAACACTCCCATGTGGGACACAAACACCGTGCAATCCGACTTCGATCGCACCGCCATGTTAACGCCAGAAATCGTCGCCCAATCAATTCTGCACGCAGTTCAGTTGCCAGCAAGTGCAGTAATTGAAGAAATTACCCTCATGTCCAACGCAGGAGTTTTGTGAACTTGAGATTTGAGACTGCTGGATTTTTCTCGAATTCAACAATCTTTGAATCTCTAGCTATATCCCCCTATCGAAAATCGAAAATCGAAAATCGAAAATCGATTCACCCTCACATCAACTTTTTATGACAATTGCATCTTCCACCGATTCCAATGGCTCGAACTCAACCTCGACTGACAGCATGAAACTTTCAGAAACCGCAGACAACAACACCCCGCGCATCCCCACTCGACCAGATCGCAATTCCTCGAACGGTCAAGAATCCAACGTACCCGTACCCTCAGAAGTAGGCCAGGAAGAAATGATGGCCGCCGTTCGGACAATGCTGCTGGGAGTAGGAGAAGATCCCGAACGCGAAGGATTGCTCAAAACCCCAAAGCGGGTAGCAGAAGCAATGCGGTTTCTCACCAGCGGCTACAGTCAATCCCTCGAAGAACTCCTCAACGGCGCTATCTTTGACGAAGGTCACAACGAAATGGTACTGGTGCGAGACATCAGCGTATTCAGTATGTGCGAACACCATATGCTGCCGTTTATGGGTCGAGTTCACATCGCTTACATTCCCAACCAAAAAGTAGTGGGACTGAGCAAATTAGCCAGAATTGCCGAGATGTACAGCCGCCGGTTGCAGGTGCAAGAACGTTTGACGCGCCAAATTGCCGAAGCAGTTCAGACAATATTGGAACCGAAGGGAGTGGCTGTAGTAATGGAAGCCAGCCATATGTGCATGACGATGCGGGGTGTGCAAAAACCCGGTGCTTGGACGGTTACGAGTGCCATGTTGGGCGTGTTTCAAGAGGAACAGAAAACTCGCGAAGAATTCCTGAATTTGATCCGGCACCCATCGGCATTCTTTTAATCAGTTGACAGTTGACAGTTGACAGTTGGCAGTTGGCATTTGGCAGTTAACAGTAATTAGTAGGTTGGGTTGAGGGACGAAACCCAACATAATCTATCAAGCAAGGCTAATGACAGCCAACAGTCAGCAGCTAACAGTCAACACTCAACAGCCAGAGTAAAGGCTGTGGGAGCAATTCCATAATCTAAAATCTAAAATCTAAAATCTAAAATCCGATGACGATCGACTGATAAACCCATAAAATAGACGGGTGACTCATGACTTGTGACTAAATGAATCCTATTAAATTCGGTACAGATGGCTGGCGCGGCATCATTGCTGACGATTTTACATTCGATCGCGTGGCGTTAGTAGCTCCCCTAGCTGCACAAGTGCTCGCACAAACCGGCGGCAGCGATGGCAGCAGCGGTACCGTAATTGTCGGTCACGACCGCCGATTTTTGGCTGAAGAATTTGCCAAAACAGCGGCTATTGCCGTCCAAAACGCAGGATTTGACGTGCTGCTGAGCGAATCCTACGCCCCTACTCCAGCTTTCAGTTTAGCTGCCAAACAATTAAATGCTTTGGGCGCGATCGTCCTGACAGCCAGCCACAATCCCGGTGCATATTTAGGGTTAAAAGTCAAGGGCGGATTTGGCGGTTCAGTTTCGCCCGAAGTTACTCAACAGATAGAAGAAAAACTCGAAAATCCGGCGGCACTTTCAGCAACTCCCGGCAAATTGGAGAATTTCAATCCTTGGCCGGCTTACTGCAAAACCTTGCGGGAAATGGTAGATATTGAGGCGATTAAAGAAGCGATCGCCAGCGGCAAAATTACAGTATTTGTAGATGTAATGCACGGTGCCGCAGCCGGAGGATTAGCTCAAATTTTAGAAGTTCCGGTACATGAAGTCAACAGCGATCGAGATCCGCTGTTTGGCGGCGGTGCACCCGAACCTTTGCCGCGCTACCTGTCACAGTTATTCCGCGTGATGCGAACTCACCAGCGAAAAAGTTCTGGTTTGTCGATCGGATTTGTATTTGACGGAGATAGCGATCGAATTGCAGCCGTTGACTCTAGCGGCAACTTTCTCAGTTCACAAATCCTAGTTCCCATATTAATCGAACATTTAGCAAAACGGCGCGGATTGACCGGGGAAGTCATCAAAACAGTCAGCGGTTCAGACATAATTCCCAAAATTGCCAAGCTGTACGACTTGCCTTTATTTGAAACGCCGATCGGTTACAAGTATATAGCCGATCGAATGTTAACCACCCAAGTCTTAGTCGGCGGCGAAGAATCGGGGGGAATTGGCTACGGTACGCACATTCCCGAACGAGATGCTTTGCTGTCAGCGCTGTACTTATTAGAAGCAGTTGTCAAATCTGGGGAAGACTTAAGCGAGATTTACAGCCGACTGCAACAAGAAACCAGCTTTACTTCAGCTTATGACAGAATCGACTTGCACTTAGCAAACATGGAAGAAAGGTCGCGTTTGCTGTCGCTGCTGCAAAATCAACCTTTAACAGAAATCGCCGGCAAAGCAGTTGTAGATTGCAACAAAGTTGACGGATATAAATTCCGTTTGTCTGACGGAAGTTGGCTGTTAATTCGGTTTAGCGGAACAGAACCGGTGTTGAGGCTGTATTCAGAAGCGGCGACATTGAAAGAAGTTATGCAAAACTTAAACTGGGCAAAAGCTTGGGCGCATAATTAATCGGAGTTTTCCACCGCAGATAAACGCAGACAAACGCGGATAAATTGATCTCAAATATCTCTTTCTCAGTGTCCTCTGCGCCCTCTGCGGTTAAAAAAATCTTCTTCATAAATAAAATCGTATTGCCGTAGCCATCCTCCCATCAATTGTGAACTCTTTCTCTTCTCTTCCTTCGCGTCTTCGCGGTTCGTAAAAAAACTTTTCCTCACCAATGAAATACTATTGCTATGTAAGGTAAATTTTAGGATAAAAGCAAATGGCATACAGCGATTTCAGTCTTGCGAGAGTCAAAAAAGATTTTGGATTAACCTTAGATGAAAGTCGCAATTTATTTGCCGAGACAAAACCAGTTTCACCCTCGGAAATTTTAACAACAATCCTGATTGATTATGTACCGCTAGCCACTTTTATTTCCACAGAAAAAGCTCGCTCAGAATTTTTGATTGCCCCGATATTAGCAGAAGTTCGGCGATTGTTAAACAAACGAGTTTCTCTTTTTTCCGGTAAGGATTTTACTGTCGATCCAGAAAGAGGTTTGCAAGGATTTTGCGATTATATTATTAGCGGATCTTCAGAACAATTGTTCATCAGTGCTCCGGTTATAACAATTTTTGAGGCAAAAAAGGAAGATATCATTGGCGGTTTGGGTCAATGCGTAGCCGCAATGGTAGCGGCTCAATGTTTCAATCAAAACCAAGACACTGAGGTCGATCGCATTTACGGCGCGGTGACGACGGGTACTAACTGGAAATTCTTAATTTTGGAGGAAACTATTGTTTATATCGATCTGATTGAATACTATATTCAAGATGTTGATAAGATTTTGGGAATTTTGTTGCAACCATTTTCCCAATCTTTTGTTAATATGGAGCCGTAAGTTTTAAGAGAAATAATGACCGATCGCAAATTGCTAGTTGTAGCTACCGGCAATCCGGGTAAAATCAAGGAAATGCAAGTTTATCTTCAGGATTTGGGATGGGAATTGCAGCTTAAACCGGAAGAGTTGGAAATCGAGGAAACAGGCGAAACTTTTATTGCTAATGCTTGCTTGAAGGCCTCTGAAGTGGCAAAAGCAACCAGCCAATGGTCGATCGCCGATGATTCTGGTTTAATGGTAGATGCACTCGACGGTAGACCTGGGATTTACTCGGGGCGCTACGGGAAAACCGATGCTGACAGGATATCTCGACTTCTCAAAGAATTGGGAAGCGAACAAAACCGACAAGCACAATTTGTTGGCGCGCTCGCGATCGCCCGTCCCGACGGTACAATTGTTTTGCAAGTCGAAGGAATTTGTCGGGGCGAAATCCTGCACACTCCTCGCGGTACCGGAGGTTTCGGATATGACCCCATTTTCTACGTACCCGCACAGCAACAGACTTTTGCAGAAATGACACCCGATATCAAGCGATCGCACTCTCACCGCGGCCGAGCCTTCCAGGCTTTAATACCACAAATGGCTAACATTGTCAACTCCTAATCAGGAAAAAAGCCAAAACAGGGGGTAACTGTGGCATTGGATATTGACACTTAGGTATCAGAACTAAACAGGAAAGAGGTTTTTCGTTGGCAATGACCAGTTACCAATGAATAATTACCAATTACCAATTACCAATTACCAATGCCCAATGCCCAATGCCCCAGTATCTTAGATAGCCTCCAAGTTCTTTTCCCCAGTCCGAATCCGAATAATTTGTTCTACAGGAGAGATGAAAATCTTGCCGTCGCCAATCTCGCCCGTGCGGGAAGCAGCGATAATTTTATCAACCACCATGTCAACCTGATCGTTTTCCACAACAATCTCGACCTTGAGCTTTTGCAGGAACTCGACGGTGTACTCAGAACCGCGATAGCGTTCAGTCATGCCCTTCTGACGGCCAAAACCTCTAACTTCAGAAACAGTCATCCCCACAATACCAGCATTGACGAGTGCGATTTTCACTTCGTCTAGTTTAAAGGGGCGAATAATAGCTTCAACCTTTTTCAAGTTTCTCACTCCTAACAGTTAGTACCTTCGTTATATTACTTAAATCGCGTGACATCTTTTAATATCACTGCTAGTATTAAGTATTTTGTAAAATATACTACCTTATTTTGTACTCGCGATGATATTTATGCCAATCTTTAACAATATTCTCGCATTTGCCGGGGCGCGGGCTCTCGGTTCGGGCCGATCGCGGTAGAGTGAAAAAGACCCAAGCCCGGAGCTGCGGATCTGCTAAAACAGAAAAAGAACGCAGGAGACAGGAGTTTTCCGAGTTTCCACATTACGCTATGTGAGATTTGCACGTATTGCTGAAAACGATAATTGCTAGAGGCGGTCAGTTAAACTATTCTTATGCACCCAGCCAGCCCTCCCCCTGACCGCAGCGGGCTTGATGCCCTACTGAGAAATCGCCCCTTCCTCGCCTTGTGGACGGGCCAGTTATTGGCCCAAGTGGCGGATAAAATCTTTTACGTATTGCTGATTATTCTGCTGAAAACAGGCGACTACCGACCCTGGCCTGTTTCTTGGCAGCATTCGGAAAATTCTATGCTGTCAGCAGTGATGATCGCCTACACGCTGCCGGCGATCGTATTTGGTTCGGCGGCCGGTATCGTCGTAGACCGCTTCTCCAAAAAGCAAATGCTCATCGGCTGCAACGTGATTCGAGCCGTATTGATTGTAGCTTTGCCGTTTTTGCCCAAAGCTTTTGTGGTTTTATTGACGATGACGTTTTTGGTTTCTACCGTAACGCAATTTTTTGCTCCGGCAGAGCAGGCGGCAATCCCCCTGGCCGTGGGGCGAGAGGGACTGATGTCAGCAAATGCGCTGTTCGCCTCGTCCACAATGGGCGGCATTATTGTCGGGATGACGATCGGCGAACCGCTGTTTAGTTGGGTCAAACACAGCTTTGGAGCAGCTTCTCAAGAGTTTTTGCTGGGCGGGTTGTACCTGATATCGGCAGGTTTGATCTATGCCATGCGGATCAAAGAAAGTCATTTCGGCAGCAGTGGCAAAAACGTCCATCCTTGGCAAGACCTCAAAGAAGGTTTGCGCTATTTGAAACACAATCACCTGATCAGCAACGCGATGGTGCAGTTGACGATTTTGTATTCGGTGTTTGCAGCGCTTCAGGTGCTGGCGATCGCGCTTTCAGGCAAAATAGGTCTCAAAGAAACTCAATTTGGCTTTTTGCTGGCTGCTGCGGGAGTCGGAATGGTCTTCGGCGCGGCTTTTTTGGGTCACTGGGGCGGTCGCTTGTACAACAAACCTTTGCCGTTAATTGGTTTTTTGATGATGGGTTTTGTTTTGGCAATGTTTGCCTTTGCCAGAGTGTTGTGGGTGGGATTCGCATTGAGCGCTCTGTTCGGTTTTGGCGCTTCCTTAATTAACGGCCCGATGCAAGCCCTGATTCAAGAGAAGACTCCAGAATCTATGCGGGGAAAAGTCTTTGGCTTGGAAAACAATGCGATTAATATTGCTCTCAGCTTGCCTTTAGCACTGACCGGCCCGCTGACTGATGCTGTCAGCAAAGCAGTGGGTTCGGATGACCTCGGCTTGCGGATCGTGTTGCTGAGTTTGGGCTTTTTGGTCTCAGTGATGGGCATGGCAGCTTGGAAACATACTCGCAAAGTCTTGCAGGATGCAATGTGAATTTTGGGAACAGGGAAGAAGGGAGAAGGAAGAAGGAAGATAGAAGAGGGGATGGGTGTCAACTTAACGTCAAATGTAGTACGGATCTACTGTTTGACGATGATTGTCCAGATCCCCTGAGAGTTGGGTGGAACCGGACTATTCTATTTCCTCCCCCTTCTAAACGGGAATGCGAGGGGGATCGAGACTGGCGTCTAAACGAGATTTATCAAGGGTTTTAGGCGATTGTTGACACCAATGGGAAGAGGTTCGAGGGCTTTCTTTTTGCGATCGATCTCTAACATAGCAACCGCCCTGACGGTTAGGACTTTCTGGCATTGCAAACAAACTATAGTTTTTCTTGTCTAATGCCGATCGAAACTAATGCTATACAAGCAAGCGTCATATCGCGGTCAACCGGCAGACAAGCCGCGATTTCCTCTGTTTCTTTTCTGGCTCTGCTGTTCCACAAATTCTGGGCCTGGCAATAAATGTCCGATCGCGAAATCTTTAGTAAAATCTCACCACTTAAATTTTCATAGTTTCATTAATTGAGATTAAAGTAGTATAAAAGCTTTCATTAAAAATCATAATTAGTTTAAGGAAGGAAATTGTGCAACTAAAAACTAAAGTGGCCATCAAGCGTGCAACTGGTGGATTTGCTCTGATTGACAGCTTGATCCGCCACGGCGTCAAGCATATTTTTGGTTATCCCGGCGGCGCAATTCTGCCGCTTTACGACGAACTCTACCGCGCTGAAGAAACTGGCGCTATCAAACATATTCTGGTGCGCCACGAGCAAGGCGCCGCTCACGCGGCGGACGGCTACGCCCGCGCTACCGGACAAGTTGGGGTTTGTTTCGCTACTTCGGGCCCGGGCGCAACTAATTTGGTGACGGGGATTGCGACGGCCCACATGGATTCGATCCCGATGGTAATTATTACCGGTCAGGTTCCCCGTCCGGCGATCGGCACTGATGCGTTTCAGGAAACAGATATTTACGGGATTACCCTGCCAATTGTCAAGCATTCTTATGTAGTGCGCGACCCGAGAGATATGGCGCGAATTGTGGCTGAAGCTTTCCACATCGCGAGTACAGGGCGGCCGGGGCCGGTGTTGGTTGATGTGCCCAAGGATGTAGGTTTAGAAGAATTTGACTATCTGCCGGTGGAACCCGGATCGGTGAGAATTCCGGGCTACCGGCCGACGGTGAAGGGAAATCCTCGGCAAATTAATCAAGCAATCTATTTGCTGAAGGAAGCAAAGCGTCCTTTGCTTTATGTGGGCGGCGGGGCGATCGCGGCGGCAGCCCACGAAGAAATTAAGGAACTGGCCGAACTTTTCCAATTGCCGGTGACGACAACGCTGATGGGCAAAGGTGCCTTTGACGAAAACCATCCTTTGTCGGTGAAAATGCTGGGGATGCACGGCACTGCTTACGCTAATTTTGCCGTTACCGAGTGCGATTTGCTGATTGCTGTGGGGGCGAGGTTTGACGATCGCGTGACGGGCAAATTAGACGAGTTTGCCGCGCGCGCTAAGGTGATTCACATCGATATCGACCCGGCCGAAGTGGGCAAAACTCGCGGCCCTGATGTGCCGATTGTCGGAGATGTCCGGCAAGTTTTGATCGATTTGCTGCGCCGCTGTCGGGAGACTGGAGTTTCCGGGAAGGCCGGACAGACTGCGGAATGGCTGCACAGGATCGATCGGTGGAAACAGGACTATCCGTTAGTTGTGCCTCATTACCCAGACATTTTGGCTCCGCAAGAGGTGATTTCGGAGTTGGCGACTCAAGCGCCGGATGCTTACTACACAACAGATGTCGGTCAACATCAAATGTGGTCGGCTCAATTCTTGAACAACGGGCCGCGCCGCTGGATTTCGAGCGCTGGTTTGGGCACGATGGGTTACGGGCTGCCGGCGGCGATGGGCGCTAAAATGGCGCTGCCGCACGAGCAAGTGATTTGCATTGCTGGCGATGCTAGCATCCAAATGAATATTCAAGAGTTGGGAACATTAGCACAATACGGCATTAATGTCAAGGTTGTGATTGTAAATAACGGCTGGCAGGGAATGGTGCGGCAGTGGCAGCAGGCGTTCTACGGGGAGCGTTATTCGTCGTCGAATATGACTGTGGGGATGCCGGATTTTGTGATGCTGGCTGAAGCTTATGGCGTCAAGGGGATGCTGGTTTCGCGGCCGGAGGAACTCAAAGACGCGATCGGGCAAATGCTCGCTCATGAAGGCCCGGTGCTAATGAACGTGAAGGTGACGAGGGACGAAAACTGCTATCCGATGGTAGTTCCTGGCAAGAGCAACGCTCAAATGGTTGGTTTGCCCGATCGTAGCAAGTTGCACTCTGCGGAGTTGGTTTATTGTCCGAGTTGCGGCGCTAAGAATGTTTCGACGAATAACTTTTGTCCTGAGTGCGGGACAAAAGTTTAAGTAGAGACACGGCAATGCCTGGTTTGGCAGGGGTTGAAACCCTGCCGATCTTTCGGGTTAAGCGGTTTTTCGGGTTAAGTTGACACGCTTTGGGCAATGCGATGTCCTTACCCGGCTCTGCTGTTCGGCGTTACTAATTTACGGTATGAAAGGCTAAATATGCAAGTCATAGAAACCAGTATCCACAAAGCTTCTGGATTTTTAACTTATTTTTTTCATACCCTGATTAAGCAACGCCCAATATTTTGTCTTTGGCAGTGTTGCTTAACGATAAACTCAATACGTTGGCGATCGTAGTCGTTGAGTGCGATCGTCACCTGAATAAATCTGCGAGCACATCCTTAGACCGCAGACTGTCAATACAATTGAATTACCTTTCCCTTTCAAGTCGATTATAAATTCGCCTCAAGTAAACGTCTTTTTAATCCAGTGCGACTACTATATTGAGCATGAAGTTGTTTCAGCCGTGTTGAAAAATTAGCTTGTTGGTTTTGATAATCCGCTAAGTCTCGGAGTTTTAAAAGTAACGGCACTACTTCATCGTAAGATTTAGAAGTTCCTTTTTGAATAAAAGCCTCTACATCTTCCCAAGCAGCCGTTTCTCGCATAGCCAAAGCTTCCAATTCTCTGACTCGTAAAGCTTCAGTTGCCTGTTCTTTTTTGCGATCGCTCTGTTTTTGTTCCTGTTCAGCGCTTTCTAAAAGCTGTGTAATTGTTCGTTCTCCTATACTTACATCTTGCATAACTTCCATCATTTGGGATAATCTTTTACGCAATTCAAAGGACAGATTAGCTTCTCCTTTGGCTAACCGCAGTAAAAAGGTATCGCTTTCAGAACGAGCGAGTTTTTTTATAGCTGCTTTTAGGCTATTTTCTGAAATAGAAGGTTTAGCACCACTCGCAATTGTTGCCACATTTAGCAGATGCTCATTCAATTCAAAAGCATCTATAAAAGCCTCTAACGATGAAGATAACTTACCCAATCCAGGAGGAACAGGTGGCTCTAACTCTTCTTCATTGAGTTCATCAATATCAAGATAGCTAATCGCTTTCAGCCAAGCCAGATAAAGTAAACGATAATCTCCCTGCAAAATTTCCTGGCGCAAACCTATCAAAGAGGATAGATTTCCTTCTCCCTCTATCCACCCAAAACCTTCTTCGTCCTCCAGAGAAATTTCTAAAATGACAAAATTATTAATTTCCGAAACAGCAATCAGATCTTCAATGCAATATTTCTGCATCCGTTCAACATCAATCAGACCTTTGGGAAAACGAAACATTAGTTGTAATGTTCCCCAATTAGCCATGTAAAACATGGCATCGAAGTATTGGACTAATAGGTCTTTTGGGTCGCCTCGAAAATCTCCATAGCTATAAGTAAATATCGCTTTAGTAGAACTTAGTTGTACGCGACTAGAGAGTAGGCTGACTGCTTGTTGTTCCGCTTTAGTCAACGGTCTGTCGATGGTTTGAAACTCGTAGTATTGATATTCGCTCATAAAAATACATGGTAAGAGGGAAACTCACAGTTTTTCGACCTCAGAGGGTCATTTTTGGTTACTGCAAATACATGGCAGAAATGGCAAAAGCTTGTTCAGGAGTACCGTAGAAACTGCCATTTTTGAACATACAAAGCTCATATTTTTCATTGCTGTAGGTGTAAAACCCCAGACTCCAAGATTCTGCATCGCCAAAGTAGCGCAGCCGACACAAGTGAATGGGGCTATTTCGCATTCGTTCTAAATATTCCTCGCGAGATACGGGAAAGTCTTTGGGTGGAAAATCTGGAGGGCAATCAGGTTCTTTATAGGCATCAATGTAACAAAACTGACTGCGAAAGCGGAGCTCTAGGCGAGTGTACTTGCCAGCGTAGTTAGCTGCTGCATAATCGAGAACACGCTGCTTTACCTGTTGTTGAACGGCTGGAGGGATTTTAACTCCGCCTGAATTTGGATCATTTTTCACCCAAGGGGACATTTAACTGCTCCGATACGCTACTGACAGAGTTAGTCTAATTGACTTGCCAAGTTTAGTTGCTAACATTTAATTAAACTTTAGATTTAAGTAGCTCAAGCTCTAGCTTGAGCTAACTCCAACGAACCTGTACCTGTAACTAAAACTGATCAATATACCTCTCGCGCTTATCTATGGACTCGACTAAGCCAACTAGCGCGAAAAACCGAATCTTTATTACCCGCTGCCTCCACTTCAAATAATCTTGCCGATGCCGTTCATTCAAAGCTATTGCCAAAGATTTGGCATCAGAACAAATCCCGGTGTTTCTTAATCAGGGGATAAAAAAATAATTTGAAAATTCACAAGCTTTGTGGATACTGGTTTCTACGACTTGTATATTTAGCTTTTCCTACTTTAAATCAGCAACGCCAATAGAGCTTATGATGGAATCTGTAGAAAACCTAAAACTTCTCAGACTTAGCGATCGCACCTTAGACAATTATCCATTATTTAAATAATAAGCCAAAGAGCAGATAAATCCTGATATTGTCGCAGAAGAAGCTGAGTTAGAAACAACCATAAGACGCAAATAAAATTTGTGGTTTACTCAAAATAGGAAAATTCGCAGGAGTGGCAAATGAATCTTTATTTGGGAATAGATTTCGGCACGACTGGCGCGCGATCGACTGTCATAGACTCCCAGGGTACAATACATTGTGAGACTGAATATACTTTTGCCAACAACGGGCAACAACAGCCTGAATTGCCCTCAGTGTGGCAAAAGGCGCTGTGGGAGTCAATCGAGCAAATTCCCCCAACAATCCGCAATCAGGTAAGGGCGATCGCCCTTGACGGCACATCCTCCACTGTCATGCTGTGCGGTACCGACGGTATACCAGTATGCGAACCGATTTTATACAATGATGGGCGCGGTGCAGCGGTGACAGAGAGGTTGCGGGCGATCGCGCCGGATAACCACACAGTATTAAGCGCGACATCCAGTCTGGCTAAACTCCTGTGGTGGCAAGACTTTCGAGAGGAAACCGCCCCTACGGTTTTCCTGCATCAAGCTGACTGGCTGGCATTTCTGCTGCATGGAAAATTGGGAATTAGCGACTATCACAATGCTTTGAAACTCGGTTTCGATGTTGATACTTTGTGCTATCCGAATTGGCTGATAGAGGGAATTGCGGGCGCTGCAACTCCTGAATTGCCGCAAGTTGTTGCACCGGGCACGCCTGTGGGGGAAGTGAGGGTTCAAGTGGGCGATCGCTTTGGTTTTCCCCGCGATTGTATGATTTGTGCTGGTACAACCGATAGCATTGCCGCATTTTTAGCAAGCGGTGTCAATTTACCAGGGGAAGCAGTAACTTCTCTCGGTTCTACACTAGCAGTCAAACTGTTAAGTCATACCCGCGTAGATGATTCTAGATACGGGATTTACAGTCATAAATTAGGCGATTTGTGGTTAGTTGGAGGTGCTTCTAATACCGGAGGTGCGGTGCTGCGACACTTTTTTACTGATGCTGAGTTGGACAATTATAGCACACAAATCGATCCAGAACAAGAGAGTTTGCTGGATTATTACCCATTGTTGAAAAAGGGCGATCGCTTTCCGATTAATGACCCGAATTTACCGCCCCGACTCGAACCGCGTCCAACTGATTCAGTGGAATTTCTGCACGGTTTGCTAGAAAGCATAGCGCGGATTGAAGCGCGGGGATATCAATTATTGCAAGAATTGGGTGCAACTCCTTTGACAAAAGTTTATACTGCCGGCGGCGGGGCAAAAAATTCTGTTTGGAGTGCGATTAGAAAGCGTTATTTAAAAGTCCCTGTTGAAACGCCAATTCATACTGCGGCTGCTTATGGGACGGCGTTATTAGCAATGCGAGGTATGACAGATTAGACTTATTGCATAAATCTTGGATGGATAGGGAAACCGCAGATGTATGCAGATTAACGCAGATGCTTTGCAATATACTTTGCGAATGGAAGTCATCTTGTTTGTTGAGGCGGTTGAAACGGCGGCAAACTCTGATATTTTCACTTAAACTCGCTGCAACTTAGCTGTTCTGGGATCGATGATTTTTCTGCCCAAACCCGAAAACTTAATTGCCAGATTAGTTTTATCGCCCGCCCCTAAAACGTGCGTAATTTCTCCCACTCCAAAAGCATGATGAAAAACCCGATCGCCCGTTTGCCAATCCGCCGATTGTCCATTGTTTCCCGCTTGAGAACTCCCGGAATTAGCTGCGGAATTATTAGTTTTTCCCTTAGATGCAGCCGTTTTCCCCGCTTTAGTTTTCTTCGCACTTCCGGCCAGCAAATGTGGCGGCAATTCCCCTAAGAATAGCGAAGGGGTGCAGTGTTCCCGGAAACCTCCCCAAAGGCGGCGTTCGCGAGTGTGGGTGAGAAATAGCAATTCCTGGGCGCGAGTGATGCCGACGTAGCACAAACGGCGTTCTTCTTCGATCGCTTTCGGGTCGTCCAAACTGCGGAAATTTGGAAATAAACCCTGTTCCATTCCGACTAGAAATACTACGGGAAATTCTAACCCTTTTGCGGAGTGCAGCGTCATCAGCGATACGCGGGAATCTTCTTCCTGCAAGTCATCTAAATCGGATGCTAAAGATGCTTTTGCTAAAAATGATGTCAGCGTCGGTTCTTCGTTTTGTTCTTCAAATTGCAGCACAGCATTGTACAATTCTATGACGTTTTCTATGCGGTTTGTGGCTTCATCGGTTCCTTGATTTTTCAAATCTTCAATGTAGCCTGAATCTTGGATAATTCCTTGGACAATTTGCGAAGCCGGCAGGGTTTCAACTTGCGATTGCCAACGACGAATCATTTCGGCAAACTTAATAATAGCTTTTGCCGATCGCCCTGCTAGAGTATTGACAGAAGACTCATCGCTGAGGATTTCCCACAACGGAATGCCTAACTGAGTTGCAGCGTCTTCTATTTTGGAAAATGTGGTATCGCCAATGCCGCGGCGGGGAGTATTGATGATGCGTTTGAGGCTGACGCTATCGTCGGGATTGGCTAGCGCCCGCAGGTATGCTAGGATATCTTTGATTTCTTTGCGATCGTAAAACTTCAGCCCGCCGACAATATTGTAAGGAATGTCTAAACGCATTAATGCTTCTTCAAAGGAGCGAGATTGAGCGTTTGTGCGGTAGAGAATCGCAAAGTTACTGCCCTTTTCGTATTCGGAGTTTTGGCGCTTTAAGGAATGAATTTGACCTGCTACAAATTCCGCTTCCTCTAATTCGTTGTCGGCGCGCCAGACAACAATCGGAGCTCCCGGTTCGCGAGTCGGGCGCAGAATTTTCTCGATGCGTTCGGTATTGTGTTCGATCAAGTGGTTCGCGACTTGCAGGATGTTTTCGCGCGATCGATAATTTTCCTCTAATTTTACCATTGTCTGAGTTTTATCGTCAGATAAACCATCTCCGAAATCCTCTTGAAATTCCAGCAATATGGTATAATCTGCCATGCGAAAGCTGTAAATTGATTGATCGACATCGCCCACGACAAAAATCGAGCGGTTTTGCCATTTATCGAAGCTTTTCGGGTCGGCGTTATTTGTCACCAACATCCGAATCAAATCGTATTGAGTGCGGTTAGTATCTTGGTATTCGTCAACTAAAATATGGCAAAACTTTTTATGCCAGTAACTTAATACTTCCTCGTTTTGGCTCAAAAGTTTAACGGGAACAAGGATTAAATCGTCAAAATCTAAGGCATTGTTGGCTGCTAAAGCGTCTTGGTAGCGACTGTAAACATCGGCAATCACGCGACCTCGATAATCCGGTTCTGCTGCTTGGTATTCTTGAGGCGACAAGCCTTTGTTTTTAGCGTTGCTGATGATATAGCGGACTTTTCGCGGATCGAATTTCTTATCGTCGAGGTTCAGCGTTTTGGTGACGATTTGTTTGACGAGACTTTGAGCGTCTGACTCGTCAAAAATCGAAAAGTTTTTTTTCCACTGGCGGCCTTTTTCGTCTTGATATTTCTCTATGTCGTAGCGGAGAATGCGGCCGCACAAAGAGTGAAAAGTCCCCATCCAAATGTTTTTGGTAATTCTCTGGTAAATTTGCGATCGCAATTTGGTCTGCACATTCGGGGCTAACTCTACCAAAGGTTTGCCATATTCGGCTTCAGCTTGCTGAGTTGCCAGCAATTTCTCAATTCTTTCTTTCATCTCCCTGGCGGCTTTATTTGTAAATGTCACCGCCAGAATATTTTCAGGATCGACTCGATGGGTGCGAACTAAGTTAGCAACTCGGTAAGTTAGAGCTCTGGTTTTGCCCGAACCAGCGCCCGCTACTACTAACAGCGGCCCGTTATAATGGGCGACTGCTTGGCGCTGAGATGGGTTGAGGTGGCTGAGGAAATCAGTGGTTTGAGTCATAGCTTGAAAGTTAGTTTAATTTTTTAAGGGGTAAATAATACTTGGTATGCGATACCGCGAGTTTTTTTAAGGTAAGGTGCGCCTAGCGCACTATATATTATAACTAGAACGGTGATTATTGAAACTTTAAATATTTTCGGGCTAAGCGAGTTGTTTAAGGTAAGGTGCGCAATGCGCACCAGACACTATAACTAGATAGGTAATTTTTTTAACGTTTAAATATTTGTTTCAGCCACATGGCAGTTAATATTCCCAAGCCCATCCAAATGGCAATAATTACAGCAGCCGCAGCCCGATTTATCGGTTTTCCTCGCTGTATTTGGGCGGCTGCTTTTTGGCGACACTCGGCTAAAACCTGTGGCGGAATCATCTTCAGTACCAGCCAAATTCCCACAGGTACAATTATCAAATCGTCCAAATAACCGAGAATCGGTATGAAGTCAGGAATTAAGTCGATCGGGCTAAAAGCATAGGCAACCGTAAGGGCTGCTAAAATTCTGGCGTACCAAGGTACTCTCTGGTCTATACTGGCTAAATAAACAGCGTAAGTCTCTTTTTTTAGTCGGCGGGCAACTTGTTTTAAGGATTGCATATAATAATGACTAATAACTAATGACTAATAACTAATGACTAATGACTAATGACTAATAATTTTTTTAGTTGCTAAAAATGTAACAAGCCGGATATTTAGCAATTTCAGTGAGAAGGTAAAGTATAGCATCTGTCGTATGTGAGGAGCATCAAGTTTATGAATTCAAATTTGCAACGTGGCGATCGCATTAATTTCCGCAGTCTGTTAACAGCGTTGTGTTTAACCTTAACTCTCGTCAGTTTCGCGGGATTAGATCCGGCGGCTGCTCAAGAACAGCGGATGAGAACGCTGAGTGTCACTGGGCGGGGTGTGGAAGCAATTCCGACAACCCAAACTCAAGTTGCTTTGGGGGTTGAGGTGCAGGGGAAAACGGCGGCCGAGGTGCAGCAGGAAGCGGCGAGGCGATCGTCCGCTGTGGTAGCATTGCTGCGATCGCGCCAAGTGGAAAAACTCGAAACGACCGGCATCACCCTGAACCCGACTTACAGCTACGAAAACAACCAGCAGCGCCTAACAGGGTATATTGCTACGAATACCGTCAGTTTTCGCCTTAATACTCAATCTGCTGGCACTTTGCTCGACGATGCAGTGCAAGCGGGAGCAACGCGAATTCAAGGTGTGAGCTTTGTGGCCGCCGACAGTGCGATCGAACAAGCTCAAAAACAAGCACTCAAAAAAGCAACTCAAGACGCTCAAGTGCAAGCGGATGCAGTCTTTAGCGCGCTCAACCTGAAGCGGGGAGAGATTCTGGGCATTCAAGTCAACGGTGCGAGCCCGCCGCCTCCTACTCCTATGTATCGGCAACTTGCTGGTGCTCGCGCTGCTGCTGATGCCACAACGCCAGTGGTGGGAGGAGAACAGCAGGTAGAAGCTTCTGTGACTTTGCAAATTGGATATTAAAATTAAATAGTTAGGGGTTGAACTGGCGACCTCAGCTTGACCCTAACTATTTCTCGATTATCAAGCAGCTTTGTCTACAAAAAACTTTAGCCGTTTTAACCACTTCTGCCAGTAGTCGAGCAAGTGTTCGCGTTCCAAGACAAATATTTCCGAATCTTCGCCCGGAAGAGCCACAACAATCAAAGCATTAACAATTTTGGCTCTTCAGTATATAATATGCTAAAGTTTTAGCTAAAATGCCATTTCAGTAAACATCGGGATTGAAAGTTTTAAAAAGTTCTGAATCCATAACCCGAACGTTTAATCAGTTTCAGCTTATTATTAATTTCCTCGACCACCCACTGGTTGTTCTACGATAAAAGTACGAAATAATTTCTTACAACCATATAATAATTATCTTCTGACTGTTTAGGAAATAATTTTGACGGGACAAAGCATTTCAATCTTTTAAAAGATATCCTCGTTTAATTGTCGAGGTTTTGTCAAATGGTAATGAAGGGTTCGATGGGGCGATAATTTGGCTGACTATCAAGAATTAGAAACGCTTCAAGAGTATGTGTTAATTAGCAAAAAACGGCAGAGGGTAGAGTGTTTTCGCCTTAATGCTGAAGGCTTGTGGGTTTTGTATTCCTATAATCAAGGAAGCGAACTACACTTGGCTAGCGTAGATTTCCACACAGGTATTGATGCTATTTATGAGGAGGTAATTTTTACTAAGGAAGATTCAGAAGCAGAATTTGATGAACTGCGATCTAAGGGATAAATGGAAAGTGCGATCGCACCTCGGTTCAGGAAGGGCGATCGCACTTGGGGATGAGGTTATGGTAAACTCAATCGCAAGTTTCTTGTCTAAGGACTTGATAAGTGTCATTAACGGCGAAAGGAAGCGATTACAGATCAACCTGTTAATACTGAGAGAATAGGTAATCCATCCGATGTCCAATTTTCTACAATATTATCCACTAACCATGTTTGCTCAAATCCTTGAAATATTTTGTCAATATCCTGTTGTTTGGTGAGATTTTGGAGAAACTCAAAAATTTGTTGACTCCTTTTGTCTGCAACTATCTCTAGTTGATCGTTAGGTATAGATGCAGCAAACGTTAAAACAAGAATAGAGCGATTCCAAATAGATGCACCAAGTCGATTAGTCAAAAGGCGTAGTGTTCGCTTTTCGTCTGGACGAAAACGAGTTTCGTTAAGCCTACTCACATAGATGGTTGCATAAATCTGAGCTAAATTAACTTTAGTCCGTACTAAAGATAGGTAGGCTTCATCACAGGCTTCGTCATCCTCGGCTAATCCAGGTGTATCGATAAGAGACACATCGCCTAGAGGAGTTTTGTAAGCATAATGCTCAACAATTTTTGTACAAGCTTCATACTCTGAAGTCTCAGCAATGTAACTACCAAACGCGGCATTGATAAAACTTGATTTGCCAACACCTGTTCGTCCCACTAGCAGGAATTTACGCATAGTTTACCAACGGAAAAACCCACCTAAAAATCCTATTGCTGCACCAATTGCACCCCCGATACCAGCACCGACAGGCCCAGCTATAGAGCCAATTGTAGCCCCAACAGTTCCTCCCATCGCTGCAAGCCCTAGCACCTCAGAAGTCTTATTTGCGACTACTGCAGCCTGCCTCTCATTAAGCTCAATAGGTGTATATGTTGGGGCTGGCTCATAAATTTTTTCTATTATAACTTCTCTTTCCTTATCAGGTCGTTTGACTCGCTCTACAGTTGCCATAAAAAATGGTGCTGCACCTTTAGCAGAAATTCTTGCATATATCTGCGTATAAAGTTCACCTAACCATTTTTGTCCATCGGGAGTTCTCTCACTTTTGTTATCAACTGCAACTGACGGAACGTTATTTGCTATTCCAATCCCAGTGTATTTAGCGATCTCTTTCCGAATGAGTTCCGTCCTTTTCTCCAATGCAATCGGATAGTCTGAGGCATTCTTTGCACCTGCAAAAGTAAATATAATAACAGCTTGTTCCCACATTTTTGAATTTAAAGCCTCAGAAATCAGTTTGATTCCTCGTTTTTCGTCATTAGTAACTCTTGTTTCATCTAAACGGCTGACAAACCACATAGAGTCAACATGGCTGACATCGGAACGCATCCGTTCTAAATATTCATAATCATTTCCAACTTCCTCAAGATCATCGCACAAGCCAGGAGTATCAATTATAGTGAAATTAATCCCATTGAGTTTATTCTCATACTTTTTAATATCCATTGTACAAGGTTCATAGTCACCGACTACAGCAATTGTTTTACCCATCAAACTATTTACAGTGCTTGACTTTCCAACTCCTGTACGACCAACCAATAGAAAAGTGAATTTTTTGCCCGGCGTTACTTGCAGTTTTTCCTTCAGAGTTTCTAACCACTTTTTTGCTTGCTCTTCATCATTGCTATTGAATACAGACATAGCTTGATTCTCCTAATTGACCAACGAAATAAACAACCTGGTATTCAATTCTCGCCATTAAATTACAGCCTTTAATTCCGTAAATATATCATATACATAATTTTTCATTTGAGTCTATGCTCAAGTGTAATCAAATGTAATTAATGTTACACAAGATCTCTACCGAAGAAAGTCACATTTTGTAATAGATATCAGAAAATGTCATAAAAAGTCTGATAAAATAAGCAAAACCACTACACCTACCCGACCAATGGACGTGAAAGAAGTCTTGAGATTTGCCGACGACCTGGTTTTCGCCAAGACGGGAGAACATTTGGAGGATCTGCAAAAAGCTATCCTGCTGGGTGTATGGGAAGGTCAAAAATACTCTCAAATCGCAGAAACATCATATTGTAGCGAAGGTCACATCAGAAATATCGCCTCAAAATTATGGAAGCGTTTATCAAATGTATTAGGTGAAGAAGTAACTCAATCGAATTTACGCTCAGCACTTGAGAGGAGACAAGTATTCATCGTTTCACAAAATTTTGGTAATGATTTTGTATTTTGTAACGTTAATGTTAGTACAGATAGTCAATCTTCAGAAATCCCAAAAACCCGATCGCCCTCCACCCCCACCTCCAACACATCCAAACCCCAAATCCGACTAGACTTAGCAGACGCGCCTCACATTTCATCATTGTCCGATCGCACATCCGAACTCGCCACCCTGGAAAAATGGATCGTCCAAGAAAAGTGCACCCTCGCAGCAATATCAGGAATAAGCGGCATTGGCAAAACCGCACTTTCCCTCCACCTCATCCCACAAATTCAGCATAACTTTGAATGCGTCATCTGGCGAAGTCTCCGCCACTCCCCACCCTTAGGAACTACCCTCAAAAGTATCCTAGAATTTCTCTTAAACAAACCAGAAATCGAACTCCCGACAAGCATTCCAGAGCGACTTTCCCTGTTAATGGAATATCTGCGAAAAAACCGCTGTCTCATCATCCTCGACGACGTGCAAAGCATTCTCAGTAGCGGACAACTAGCAGGAAATTACCGCACAGAATGCGAAAATTATAGCATCCTCTTCAGACAAATCGGAGAAACCACCCACAACAGTTGTTTAATCCTCAACAGTTGGGAACCTCCCAGAGAAATTACCGCCTTAAAAGGTGAAAATTCACCAGTTCGCACCTTGCAACTCAAAGGCATAGATGCAGTAGCCGAAATTTTCCGACAAAAAAGTTTACTCAATCCCGAAACATGGGAAAACCTAATTAACACCTATCAAGGCAATCCATTGTGGTTAAAAATAGTCGCCACCACCATTCAAGAAATATTCCGAGGCCGGGTTGCAGATTTTTTGAAATATGATAGGCTATTTCTAGGGGAAGAATTGGCAGCAACATTGCGACCGCAGATAAATCGTTTGTCAGAATTAGAGAAAAAGCTAATCTCCCAGCTCAGCCGCGAAGCAAATTCAGTTTCAATAGAGCAATTGCTACAAGATGCCGATTTATCGCCCTCGGAGTTATTCAACGGGCTGCAATCTTTGGGGAGGCGATCGTTAGTGGAAATAGAAGAACAGGAGAATGAAACGCTATTCAGCGTTTGTCCTGTGGTGAGACAATATGTAATATCAAATCCATTTAATTAGCCACGATATCTGTAGCGAGACGGCAATGCCGTGTCTCCCATTTTGAGGACACGGCATTGCCCTGTCCGTACCCGCAGCGATGATTTAATATGAAATATGAATACTGCTGAACCTTCATTAACTAAAACCGAATTAAGACGATCGCTGCTCAACACCCGCAAATCCCTATCAGCACAAGAATGGAGACAAAAGAGCGATCGCCTCTGCAACCGCCTGCAAAACTCGCCCTTATTCACCCAAGCAAAAACAATCCTCGCCTACTTTAGTTGTCGCCAAGAACCAGATTTAAGTCCCCTATTTACATCTTCTGTGAAGGAGGCCTCTTTCCTGATCAATTCTGGAGACAGGCAAGAAGCCTGTCCCACAAATGCCATTCTCACCCCTAAAAAATGGGGATTTCCTCGGTGTGTCGGCAAAGAGCTATCCTGGCACATCTGGCAGCCCGGAGATGCTTTACATAGTGGAGCTTATGGCATACTCGAACCACTGCCGGATGCTCCTAAAATAGACCACTTAGAAGTAGATTTAATCCTCGTACCCGCTGTAGGTTGCGATGTTCGCGGCTATCGCTTGGGCTACGGCGGTGGCTATTACGATCGAATGTTCAGTTTAGCTGAGTGGGAATCAAAAATTGCGATCGGCACAATCTTTGAATTTGCCTTACTCGCCCAACTACCAGTAGACTCGTGGGACAAACCGCTGCACGGAATTTGCACAGAAAGAGATTTGACAATCGTACAGCAAAAATCAAGAAGGTCGATCGAGCAATAAATTTTCAGTAATTATCCCTAGATCCATATTTATATATAGCAACCGTCAGGGCGGCGCCGGACGAAAAGCGCAATACATCTTCGATCGCCAAAACGTAAACAATTAAACCGATCGAGCTGACAGGGTGACAACCCCTTCAAAACCCGCACCAGTGGTGTATTGACCCAACTTGAACTCTCAAAAGATGGGGTCGAAATTATTAAGTCGCTCCATCTGTTAATTATGTTTCCTCAATCTTATCAGAACCATTTGGAGGGGTGACGACCAGCCCCAAAGCCTGAGGAGGTAAAGGGTGAGCTGATTTTTGGTAACAAAAGATAGGTAGCCTGTGTTATTACACGCTAGTCTATCTCAAAAAGTATGTTACCAACATTTGATCAGACCCACTTACAAAAACAACTGATCCAGACCCAATTTATTCTACTCACAATATTGCTCTCTTTAATACAATCCGAGAAACAAGTAAGATTAGAACGCCTCGCACTCATTATTGCCCTATCCCATTACAACTGAAAGTCTGCGCCGCAAATTCCCGATTTTTTTGGAAATACCTCAATTAGCGATCGCACACTATTTGGTTTCCCTTAATCACTTATTGGTTAACGCGACTCAAACAAATTTCCAGCCCAAACAGAGCATCGAACTTGCTATGTGTAAGGCGAATAAGTCACCATTATATTGCAGCCAACCGACAAATCGATAAGATATAGCTGTTCTAAAAGCTAACAAGGCAGAGCGTAAATATTTTCAAAGGTTTGTTATCCCAACGCCTTCTGAATCCTCCGGTTAACTGTTGCCAACAAATAAAACTGTAGGCGCAGAAAACTAATATCAAGTGTCTGTGAAGGCTTTTTATGCTTCTCAATTGATATTCTTTTAACCCTAACCAACATGAGATATTCACGGTAAAATACTTCCACCCAATTACGCCCTTGAATAAGTTGTGATTATCCCTTCTCCTGTCGCTTGGGTTCCGAGGGCATTAGTAAGTCGCTTCTGTCAAAAAATGGGCTCTACCGAACCTAGTATGTAAAAAAGTTAATAATTTTTATAAAAATTAACTATAAAATCTAAAAATTAGGCGCTGGCAAAGCAATTATATATTGACTTACAGGGCTTTTTGTTATTTAATAAAATCACAGCAGAGAAAAATTAAAATAAAACTTATACCTATGGCTTCCCATCCTCAACTTCATCTAATGACCAAACTTCTTAATATTGAGGGAGTGACAGTCAAAAGTTATCAGATTATTGAAAATATAGGAATCACAATTTGCTTAGATAATAAAAACAAAAAAGCCATTTGTCCCGACTGTGGTCAGAAAACTGATAAACTCCATCAAAATCATTATTATGTAGTGAGGGATTTGCCGTTTGGAGAGCAAAAAGTATATTTACAAGTAAATCGCCGTCAGGTGAGGTGTGAAGGTTGCCCAAAAAAATTTAGTGAAGACTTAGAATTTGTTAAAAAAACTAGAACCTATACAGAGAGGTTGAAAAAAAAGATTTTGTCAGAATTATTAGAAAGCGATGTCAAAAATGTGGCTCAAAGGAATGGAGTCAGCGAACAGGAAATAGAAACCATGTTAAAAGAATGGGGAAAGGAATTGAGCGGACAAAAACCATCAGGATTAAAAAGGCTAGGAATTGATGAAATTGCTCTAGTAAAAGGACAGAAAAATTATTGTGTGGTTTTAGTAGATATCGATAAAAAAATTATAGTAGGAATGCTCAAAAACCGAACTCAAGTAGACGTAAAAAAATACCTAGAAGCTTGGGGAGAAGAGGTTTTAGAGCAAATAGAAGAAGTCAGTATAGATATGTGGAAGCCTTATAAAAATGTCTCAGAAGATTTAATGCCACAAGCAGAAGTTGTGGCCGATAGATTTCATGTTATGAAGCAAGTAAATGAAGAATTAGATGGAGCTAGAAAAAAGATTAAAAAAGCAGCCGAAGCCTTAAAAAATAACTCGGAAAAATCGCGAAGACTCTCGGGAATAAAAAACAGTAAATATGTCTTACTAAAAAATGAAGAGAACCTCACTGAGATCGAAAAATCCAAGTTAGAATCAGTCAAAAAGGTTGCTCCTACATTACAAAAAATGCATCAAATGAAAGAAGAGTTTAGACAAATTTTTGAATCACCAAAAGATTGGGTAGAAGGATTATTGAGTTTAAGTGATTGGTTAAAAGATGCAATTTCCGTTTTCCCCAAAAGCTGTGGGACAATTATTAGGTGGATTGGAGAAATTATTGCGTATTTTGATCGGAGGACTACTCAAGGAGTTGTGGAAGGAATTAATAACAAATTAAAGCTCATCAAAAGAAAAGCTTATGGGTTTAGAAATTTTGACAACTTTATTCTTAGGAGCTTCTTACATTGGCATTTTGCTAGTTAGTTTTACATACTAGGTTCGGTAGAACCAAAAAATGGTGTAATTGGTGGTAAACCACTCCTACTGCGTTGTTTGACATCAGTGTTAAGTTTTTTCGCTCACGCAAGATCCAAAAATCCCACCAAATAGTGTCTCAACCCTTTTTTTGGGCTTGATGGCTAAACACATCATCGAACCGATCGCACCATTGCTCAAAGCATGGGGGCATGGCGTCAGGCGTGGTTTCTTTCATGGGTGTAGTTTGACGTAAAATGCTTATCCTATATGCGTTATAAGCTCTTTACTCTTATTTCATTGTTTAAGTCCCGCTAATTGTTCCAGCGCTGCATTGGTTTCAATGTTGTGACTTCCATCACTGGTAACACGGACTTGGTTCACCCAATACTTTCAGTATTATCACTGAAAAAAACCAGCACCATCACTTGCTCTCCGGAGAAACCAGGAGATGATTAAGGTGTCGAGTTCAAAACAATCCCATGTCTCCAGTTAACCTTCTCCCCGGCGCTATCAACGAATTAATCGCCACTGTCACCGATACTCACCGCCTTACTAAAGCTGACCGCTACGGCATGATGGCTGCCATCCTCGATGAGTCCATCAGCGAAGAAGAACGCGGCTCGCTCGATCGCCTGATTCGCTCCCTGGTCAAAGGTCGGATTCAAGTCAGTGATGAACTTTCCATCGTCTCGTAAACAGAAAGCTGGTTGAGAACTCGATACTCTACAACAGCTTTCCATTAGAAAAGCTTAGACAAGTCACTTATATAACTCTCTAGGGATAGCTTTTTGTATAATGCTTTTGACATAGACGATTAGCGTTGGCAACTTCATCAACATTATGACGGATAGCATCCAGCATCTCATCGAGCCGCACATTCAAGATTTGGGTGGATTCCAAGCCCGCCGCCTGCTTCCCTCAAACGTTCTAGCACTGGTAGGCCCGTTCATCTTTTTTGACCATCTCGGTCCTGCGGTGTTTCCACCCGGTCGCGGCGTGGATGTCAGACCGCATCCACACATCAACTTAGCGACCGTCACCTACCTGTTTGAAGGGGTTTTGATCCACCGCGATAGTGTCGGCAGCGTTCAAGAAATCCGTCCCGGCGCGGTGAACTGGATGACGGCAGGGCGAGGCATTGTCCACTCCGAACGCACGCCCCAGGACGAGCGCAGTAAAGAAGCCATCCTGCACGGCATCCAAACCTGGATAGCACTTCCCGACGAACACGAAGAAACCGACCCCTGGTTTCGGCACCATCCAGCAACCGATCTGCCTACTTGGGAGGATACAGGAGTTTCGTTCACCCTGATTGCGGGTGATGCCTATGGTCGCACTTCCCCAGTTCAAATATTTTCACCCATGATTTATCTGGACGTGCAACTGACTCCTGGAAGAGAATTTACCTTACCGGGCAATTACAGCGAACAAGCGGTTTACAGCGTGACAGAGGGGCTTGCGATCGATGGAGTGCCTTTAGAACAGCATCGGTTGGCGGTTCTAACTTCAGGCACATCGGCAAACATTTCTGCTTCAGGCACGGCTCGGTGTATTGTGATTGGCGGTGAACCTGTCGGCGAGCGGCATAAGTGGTGGAATTTTGTTTCGAGCCGGCACTCGCGCATTGAGCAAGCTAAACTCGATTGGAGAGAGGGACGGTTTGCTCAGGTTCCTCAAGAGACAGAATTTATCCCGCTGCCAGAAGAGCCGCCTGCTCAAGAAGAACAGCCATTGTGAATAGCCCCAGCCATATCAATTAAGGAACTGTTTTTTGATTCAGAATCCGGTCTTTTCTCCTCCACTTTTAGCGGATATTATTCCTAAACCTTGGATGGCGTTAGGCGTTAAGCGCGGAAAAAAGAGCGATGGCGCGGGGCATAGCAAGGTATTCGGGAACCTTTTTGGCAATCGACCTCCAACTAAGTTTCGTTACTGTTTAAAGAATATTTTTAGCGAACACGGAAACGCGATCGCCCCTACCCCTGCACATCCTTTAATATCATGTCCGGTCGATTGACAGTGATACGATCTTGAGAAACACCACCCCTTCAGATCGAGAATGCCAAGACGAATTACGATCGCACCTCATCTGATCCCAGAAGAGCTTGATGGCTCGGGTAGTCATAAATATGTAGTGGTGGCTGGTAGTTGCCAACTAAAATCCCAGCTATTTTCAAGTTAAAACCTAAAAAAATAGATGTCATAGCTTGAGAAAAGCTTATTAAACCTATTAATTGTTCTTATTGATTAAACTGCTCACAAATGTTATTCTGTGAAAAAAAGCAATTTCGTAGGTTGATGTAAATTAACTGGCTATGGAAGATTTTTTGAATTTCTTAAATCGCCGACCTTGTTGTCCCTACTGCCAAGGGCAACAAACCATAAAAAATGGCAGTACCCACAACAAAAAACAAAAATTTAAGTGCAAACAATGTGGCAAGCAGTTTGTTGAGCATTCAACAAAAAAGAAAATTTCTCAATAAACTAAGAATTTAATAGATAAACTTTTCTTAGAAAAAATTTCTCTCGCTGGAATTGCTCGTTCGGTCGGGGTTTCTCCAACTTGGCTGCCAAATTATGTAAATAATAAATACGCCCAAACGCCTCAAAAACTCAAGGTTTCAGAGAAAGCTAAAGGAAAATTAATCATTGAATGTGATGACTTATGGTCTTTTGTTAGTAGAAAAAAAGATAATCAACACGCTCGTCTGGCTGGCTATAGACAGAAAAACTAGAGAAATTGTTGGAGTTTATATTGGAGAGCGCAGCCGGAGAGCGGCACAAAAGCTTTGGGAATCTTTGCCGCCTGTTGAGCGACAATGTGCGGTTTGCTATACGGATTTTTGGGTATCTTATGAAAAAGTTATTGCCTCAAAACGTCACAAACCCGTTGGCAAAGAAAGTGGTAAAACCAGTCATATTGAAAGGTTTAATAATACTTTACGCCAACGAGTTTCAAGACTTGTAAGGCGAACTCTTTCTTTCTCAAAAAAATTAGAAAATCATCTGGGAGCCATTTGGTATTTCATTCATCACTATAATGAATGTAGAGCCGGGTAATATCCCCGATCACTACATATTTATGACTACCGTTTTTTTATAGCTTCCAATAGTTTGGAAACTTTTTAGGTCGTAGACTGAAACCCTTGATTTACGGCTAAGCAGATGGATTGCCGAATCGACCTGAAACCCTTATTCTACAGTTGCCAATCACACACCATCCGAAGTATTGATAGGAATAATTGACAATAGCCTGCGAGAGCTTGCTGCATAGCCTTTATAGGCTAGCAAATAAAAATGTGTGTAGTGGGGGCCGTCGGTTCAAACCGCGGCGCTTTGCTCGACAAAACCCGCCTAATTAAGCGGGTTTTGTCGTTTTTGTAAATATTTTCACTCTTTGGCAATGATTAAACAATCACTCTCCACTTTAGACAGCATATCTGGAAAAGCTGATGTGTATTTGCCATCTTTGTCTACAATCCTGCGGAGTGTATATCCGCTGTCAGGAGGTCGGCCGAAAAACGAGTTTGTGCGATGCCAGATATCTCCATTCGGAGTGCTCGGATCTCGATCGATCAAAAAATCTACCAGCCACTGCGGCACAGACCATCCAAACACTATCGGCGTAATGTGCCCGTGCTGCAAAGTTGCATCCGAGAATCGGAACAAGTAGCTGAAGCGAGAAAATTTGACAAAATAAAGTAACATCCGTCCCGCCATTGATGAATGAAATGTCCAGATAACAGGGTCAAAAACGCGCAGCAATAACGTCCGTTCGTCAGCATTCCAGTCTGAACTGTACATCGTCAGACAATCGTCTGGTAAAACATTCCCGTCCATAAAAAAGATACCTTGCAGGACTTCGGGTAACTCCGCTGGATGTTCTACTTTCATCCAATTCGCAATGTCTTTTAGTTGCTTTTCTTCGATTAACATGGTATTATCTATCCTCAAAATAGTTGTGTTTTGGTTTCGTGTTAGATACCCCCTTTATTTCTTAGTCGTTCGATCAATAGTTTGGATCGGTTTCAACCGCCGATTCTGATACCAGTTTTCAATCGGATGAAATACAGTTTGAAACACCGCGAGTGCCTAAGTCCCTACCCGATATCTGCGATCGAGCTTTTGGATTAATTACCCGTGCAAATTAGGCTCAGAGGCTCGGCGCACTTTGCCTACCGTACTCACCACATCCACCAGCATCTTGAGTGCTATGTCTTTACCGGGGCAAATCCGTCCCGCGCTGCGATCGCCCACCGAATGAAAACCCATATGAAAAGGGCAGAGATTCTCCCGCTTAGCGTTGAATTCGTATACCGTAGAGCCCCAGAAACTCTCGTCTAGCAGCCCCAGGCTGAGCGGTATCAGTACCTTGGTTCCGGTAGGGAAAGTGCGCTCTTTGCCCGCTACCGTTGCGGTGAAAGGCTCTGTCGCGACTCGGTGGGTGGCGCTGACGGGGGCCCAGAGGCGGGCGCATTCCAGGAGGAAAAGCTCGATCGACTGGCGATCGTCCAAATCGAGCCGATCCCAAAAATCAGTCGGGTTAATTTCGGCCGTCTGCTGTCCTTTATAGGCGGGGAGAGGGCGGTATCCCATTGCCGTGTAGCCTAGGTGCAGTGGGCCTTGCAGCCCCGCTATCCCCATAATTGATGTCATCAGCTTTGCCAATTCCCGCTTAGTCATGCCATTGTTTTCCGAGATCTCCTCGAAGTCGGCTAAAGCTGGGGAATTTTCATAGATAGTCGCTGCACGCTCGATTAGAGCGGACAAATCCCCGTGTCCAAAGAGGTTCAGGCTTTGCAGCAGGTTGCCGATGACGGCGAAGTAGTGCAGCGGGCTTTGGCGGGTGTAATGCAATTCGGTGAGGAGTTCGATCGACTCTGAATCGTCTGGATTAATCGCAAAGATGACGTAGTGCAGATATCGGACTAAAAATCCCATCCAACCGCGCTTGACATCGGTAAAAAATGCTCCCCCCGCACCGTGCGACATCTCGGCATAATCTGCTGCTAGCCGATCGAGCAACCTTCTGCTGATTTCGTCCCCCTGGCGATCCGTTGTCGCACTGTTGAACAGATATTTCTGCATACAGCTTCGGAATGCTGCGTGGTTGCTGCTATCTTCAGTTTCGCGATCGGACAAAGACAGTAGAAAAAGGTTTCTGCCGCCGACATCTTGGTTGGGCGCGCGATCTGGATCGAGTACAGAAGTACCAAGCCGCCATCCGCGCGCCTGGGGGGATGTGAGTGCTTTTTCTAGGGTGTCAAACTCTCCCATCACGACTTGCCCCGCGCAGCAAAAGTTGGCTCCGAAAGCCAGCCGTTTTACTTGCAAATAGGTGGGTTCGTTGGCAATCAAACCCTCAATCAGGGCGATCGGCGGTAGCATCGTTTTGCTGAGACTTTCTTGCGGGTTTTGCAAAGCCCAAACCTGAAACTCGTTCAGGGCCGGGTTCATCAGCGATGAGAAAATAGTATCTAAATTTAGGTTCATCATAATTCCTCCGAGAATCCTTCGCCATAACGCGCTTCGCATTTAGCAGCAAGAGGGTATTGAGCGGCAATTGAGCGGGATTGAATACCCGCTTCATTGCCCAAATCAGTAAGTATAACTATAGCCATTTTTCTTTGTGCACGCAGTGGCAATATAGAGATAGTTTTACTGAATATGTCTGCGCTCAAGTCTAGCCTTTTTCCGGAGATTGAGTGGAATTTATAACGATTCCTCGTAAGTAGATATACTTTCTACATATAAAGTATTAGACCCAATCTCTGAGAGTCGCAAATAAACCGTAGTTATGTGCGACTACTTGCTATTAAATTTAGCCAAAATCGGCGACATTAATTAGACTGGACGACACCCAATTGAGAGCGGCTACAATTTCTCTGGTTGCTGAAAGACAGATGAAAGTTGTACTGTTTTCTTGAGTAATTAACAGTTGGGAGAAAGTAAGATTGTTGCCTAGAGAAAGCAAATCTTTAGTATCTTCTTTTTTGCGTTCGCGCCCTGTCGCACTTTGAAGATTCCGCAAATAAGCGAACAAACCAGGGCTTTTTGTCCCGTCACGCAGCGTCACCTAATTATTGTTAATGAATTTCAGCAAGTCATCGTCGCTCATCCCTTCATCATCAGCAGCCCAATCACGCCAGCGGTACGGAGATTCAATCAGCGGTTTGTACTTATCAACTCTTCCCTCTAAAAAGGCTTCTTCTTCTCTGATATTTTCCGCATCATCTAATAGCTTGAGGAAAAGAATCCAAGTGAATTGGGGTAAACGGTCTAATTCCCCATTCATTCCCTTATCTTTCCGCATGATGTCACGCGCAGACTTAATCACGCTGCCGAGGCGCTGGGCAGTGGTGACGGTTTTATCGTTTTTGGAGGTAGTACGTTTTTGCATTAGTTTTTATATTTATTTATTTATTTATTTATTTATATACAGAATTTGTTTCAGCTAAAGTCACACTTCCTTGTTGATCAAGCAAGAAATCAACTATTTCTTCTAGAGTTGATTCATCAACTCCCCGAGAACCTATTAATCCTTTTTTTATTAAATCAATAAATAATTCATTATGAAATCCATGTGGTATGTCTTTTGTTCTTATATGTCCTTTTTGTTGTAGGCAATACTCTAAATACTCTGCTGGCACATAAATGCCACTAACTAACTGATTATCATACCTGAGTTGGGTAGGCTGGCATAGTTTAAAATAAAAAGGGAGTGGGTTTAGCCGATAATCTTTTACACTGTTTAAAAGGGTAGGGTTTTTAAACCTATCCTTCAAAGTATTCATTCGATCTATAGCTTTTTGATATTGTAAATCTCGTCTATAGATATTATTGCCTTGTCTATCTTTTTCCCATACCTTGTATTGAACCATAATAAATAAATTAAAAGTGTGATTATAGAACAAAAAATCGACTCCTAAAACCCGTTCATATTCATCTCTATTTACGTTCGTAATTGTTAATCGGTGTTCTCCTTGAACAAAAGTTCGAGTATTAGGCTTTTTTTTCTTTTTGTCTTCAAACCAATTACGAAATTTTAATTCCATTGAGCCTAAATCATGGACAATTAAATTGTCTTCCTTCTGTCGTTTGTCTTCCTTCTGTCGTTTATCTTTTACGAGTGCAAAGTAATTTTATGGTCTTTCAATTATTTTTATATTAGTTTTTAACTCTACATCTGTATTTATTCCAGCCAAGCTTAACGAAAGCTGAAGTGTATCTTTCTGGTGAGACATAATCCTGTATTCTTCTCGCTCAATACTCTTTTCGTTGGTTTCTAATATCATTTTTTCAATGTCTTTGCGTAAATTATGATTGGCTTCTTTAACTAATCCTATTAGTTGTGACCAAATGCTAGCTTCTATTTCATATTTATTGTAACTATCTTGATATCCACCTAAAGGCAAACCAAGCAAGGATAAAGAAGGGTCACAGCCTTGAGCCACAAGCTTTGATTGTAGGGAGTGAATAGGAAAATCTTCGAGTTTCAAAAAATTGTAAAAGCTCAATTGAGATTTTATGACCGAATCTTTTTTGTTTCTCTTGCCTTGAGAAACTAAGACCGCATAGTTAATATTTTTTTCATCAAGCGAAAGAAAATAAAACTTAACTGTATTAACTGTAGGCGCAATCCTAAAAGGTACAGTTTCGGTATACTTCCCATCATTTTCTATGATTTCTTGCACTAGGCTTTTATTATCTTCTAGGACAGAAAATATGCAGTTATTGATTATCGATTCCATATTATTATTAAGCTAAATACAACAAACTCTGCAACTTCTCGACTGCCTGCTTCAATTTATCTCTCCCCCCAAATTTAGCGGCAATTTCCCGCACGTTGCCATACTTCTCAACCGCTTTCACCTTCAGAGCTGCTGGCATTATCAACTGCTGCGGCCTACCTTGAGCATAAATCCCAAATCCCAAATCCCAAATCTAAAATCTAAAATCAAATGACGCCCGCTCAAGTTCCCCACGAGTACAAAAGCACTTTACCGGAAACCTGCGGGCGTCAAAATCAAGCAAACTTAAATCTTAGAAAAGACCCAGCGTGAAAGATTTGTCGATCGGGAAAATAGCACCAATACCCAACCATAGAGTTACCGCAGTTCCCAACAGGAAAACAGTAGTAGCAACAGGGCGGCGGAACGGATTTTGAAACTTGTTAACGCTTTCGATGAACGGAATCAAAATCAAGCCAAGGGGAACAGCAGCCATGCAAGCAATACCCAACAATTTGTTAGGCAAAACCCGCAGGAGTTGGAACACAGGCCACAAATACCATTCCGGCAGAATTTCCAGCGGAGTAGCAAAAGGATCAGCCGGTTCTCCAACCAAAGCCGGGTCGAGTACAGCCAAACCGACGCAAAGAGCAAACGTTCCCATGATTACTATAGGGAAAACGTAGAGCAAGTCATTAGGCCAAGCTGGTTCGCCGTAATAGTTGTGACCCATGCCCTTAGCGAGCTTAGCGCGGAGGTCTGGATCGCTCAAATCTGGTTTTTTGATAATAGACATAGTGAGAGTGTTCTCCTTTTAGTTTTACCCGGGCCTGGGATTCCGCTGTATTCGTTAGTCTGAATCAGCGGCGCGATCGCAGGAAGTATTGACCGTAAATAAATATCATGAGTGATGAATTCTGAATTTTCCACTCAAAATGCAGCGGGGGGCAAAAAAATACCGCCCCCACAACTCAAAACTTACAACGGGCCAGAGATACCTTGCTTGCGAATCATCAAGAAGTGAGCCAGCATGAATACTACAATCAGCCAAGGCAACACAAAAGTGTGCAAGCTGTAGTAGCGAGTCAAAGTGCCTTGACCGACGCTGACACCGCCGCGCAGCAGTTCAACCATCAAAGAGCCGACAAACGGGATGGCTTCGGGGACGCCCGAAACGATTTTAACCGCCCAGTAACCAATTTGATCCCAAGGCAGCGAATAGCCGGTCACGCCGAAAGAAACAGTGATGACTGCCAAGATTACTCCTGTCACCCAGGTTAACTCGCGGGGCTTTTTGAAGCCGCCGGTCAGGTAAACCCGGAAGGTGTGCAAAATCATCATCAGTACCATCATGCTGGCAGACCAGCGGTGGATGGAGCGGATCAGCCAGCCGAAGTTGACTTCATTCATCAGGTATTGCACTGAAGAAAAAGCTTCTGCTACCGTAGGACGGTAATAGAAGGTCATGGCGAATCCGGTGGCAAACTGGATCAGAAAGCAAACCAGAGTAATTCCGCCCAAGCAGTAGAAAATATTGACGTGCGGGGGTACGTACTTCGTAGTGATGTCGTCGGCGAGCGCCTGAATTTCCAGGCGTTCCTCAAACCACTGGTAGGTTTTTGAGTCGGTGATTTGTTTAGAAAACATGGAGCCAGAATTCCTAAAAGAATATTGCTGTGGTTGAGGTTCAGGGCAGCAGCCACAAGGTTTTTTGTCGCCCCGCGCCGAGCAGCTTGCTTTTACTAGCAAATGCCTGAGGCTATTTTTTAAATTTGGAGCTGACGAAAGGAACTCTATTGTGCGATCGCCTGCAAGCCCTGGGAAACTAAGCGGTGGCTTGTCCCTACTCGCTGGCGTTGCCCGATCGAATTCCAGACTGTGATAAAAAATGTAACATAATTGCTGTGCAAATTTCACGCGAGCGATGCTTTTGCCGAGTCTCAAATACCATTTTCTGCAAGCTCAACATTCGCCCCAAGTTGGCATACAGCCAAGAGCCGAGCCCAGAACCAAAGTCCGAGCCGGCCAGCGGGTCGCTGGGGCGTTAATTTTAATATTAATGATAAAACTTCACTAATTTTGCGATTAAATGTTACATTTAACTAATTTTTTGTTGGCGGCGGAGGTTTGACGAATGCCGAATGCTTTGGGGATATTTAAATGCGCAAAAGCTTAAAAGCCTACAAACTTAAAATACAGGAGATGCAATACTTGCCTATCTTTTACAGAAAAATCATGCACAGACGAGTTTTCCAGATTGCTATTTTACTTTTCCTCCAAGTCGCCCTGGTTCTAGGCCCGTGGGCCGGGCCTGCGGCGGCCCTAACTCCAGAACAGCAGCTTTTGAGCGAAGCTTGGCGAATTGTCAATCGCTCTTATGTGGATGACAAATTCAACTCTAAAAACTGGTGGTCGATTCGCGAAAAAGCTGTCAAGCAACCGCTCAACGACAGACAGCAGACTTACACGGCTATTCAGGGGATGCTGGCGAATCTCGACGACCCCTTCACTCGACTGCTGAAACCCGAACAGTACCGCAGTTTGCAGGTCAACACTTCCGGAGAATTGACGGGAGTTGGGCTGCAAATTGCGATCGACCCCCAGACAAATACCCTGACAGTGGTGGCTCCTTTGGCCGGCTCACCGGCGGATAAAGCCGGCATCCAACCCCTCGATCGGATTCTGAAAATTGATGGCACTCCTACCTCAGAATTGAGCCTAGACGAGGCTGCAACTCGAATGCGCGGCCGCATCGGCACTCCCGTTACCTTGACCTTGGGGCGCGAGGGAAGGGACGCTGCTGAGGAAATTAAGCTAGTGCGCGATCGCATTGCTCTGAATCCGGTTTACGCCGAATTGCAGTCGGGGGCGGACAATGTACCGGTGGGCTACATTCGCCTCAGTCAATTCAGCGCTAACGCCACTGAGGAAGTCGCTCGCGCGATCGACAGCTTGGAAAAACAAGGAGCCGCCGCCTACATTCTCGACCTGCGAAACAACCCGGGCGGACTGTTGCAAGCAGGGATTGAAATTGCCCGCTTGTGGCTAGATTCCGGGACGATCGTCTACACGGTTAACCGACAAGGCATTCTCGGCAGTTTTGAAGCCTCAGGACAGGCATTGACTGGCGATCCGCTGATTGTTTTGGTGAACAAGGGAAGTGCCAGTGCTAGCGAAATTTTGGCTGGTGCGCTGCAAGATAACGGCAGAGCTCAACTGGTCGGAGAAAAGACATTTGGTAAAGGGCTGATTCAGTCGCTGTTTGATTTGTCTGACGGTTCCGGGTTAGCCGTGACAGTTGCTAAGTACGAGACGCCGAACCACACAGATATTAACAAACTGGGGATTTCGCCCGATCGGGTCGTGCCTTTGGAATCCCTTGCGCGCGATCAAATCGGCACCGCAGCAGACTTGCAATATCAAGCTGCACTGCAACTACTGAAAGAAACAACCGTGCTGGCCAAGTCAGTATAAGCCGGAGTTTGAAGTTTTGAGCTTGCAGCAGGGCGTCAATACACAGGTCTGAGTTTCGGTCGCAATGACAGACAAGAACGATCCTCAAAACTCTTTAACTCAAAAGTCATATCACGTCCGACAGATTCATCTGTCATTGTTCGCTGTACGAAGCAATGACATACAAGAATGATCCTATCGGACGCGATATCAAAACCCAAAACTCCCCTTCCCTTAAGGTTGCGGGGTTGATTCCTCGTCGGCTTCTAGTACCTCGGGTTCCTGCAAAATCACCGGACGCTGCTGGGGGTCAGCTTGATTGCTTTGCTCTTGCATCACAGTTTTAGCCAGACTGGGGTCAAAGTAGCGGTTAAACTCCGATCGCGATCGATCGACTCGCCCTTGGGTAAGATTGACTTCAGCTTGGATTTCGTGCAATTTTTCTTGCACTGCCCGGTAGTGAGGCCAAAGCTGAATAAAAGCAGAAGCGGCACAGACTGAAAGTACGATGTTGACTGCTAACTTGACTCCTGTTTCGGCGCCGAGCGTTTGGTGAGGGTAGGAACGCTGGCGGCTGCTGCTGCGACGAGGAGCAACCCGAGGGGAGTTTTTTACAGGTCGCAGTGGAGTAACGGTGGGTTGAATCGCTTGCATAATTTTTTTTCAAATACCTGAGACTGAGGTTTTAGAGCTGAAAACAGAAAATTCTGAGCTTAACGCACACCCCCCCGGTTTGTCAGGGTGCTGACAGCCAAGATTTTTGAGACTGAGTAAACTACCCACGGCTAACCGCGGTTAGCCGTTAGCGGGGGCTTTCAACAGCCCTCAAGCTAAAGAATAGCTTGTTGCCTTCAAGTCGGTTTACAGACAACCCAAATAATTTAATCATCTTCGCACCATTCAAATCAGCATCGCCATGCCAGCCACAATGTCCGCATTTAAAAATTTTTCCGCTCCGATAGGATTCACGCCAGCCGGATGGATGTGCAGGCATCGATCGCAGGTTTGACTCGTGTAGCGGGGATTGATAGCGAACTTCAAGCCTAGCATCAATAGCTTTCTAATCAAGGAATTGTGGCAACTGATAGAACGCCCAACTATTAGAACGTCTGCGTTCTGTTTTGGTGCGGGGCATCTGATTAGTCCGCTCTCGGATTTTGGTCAAATCCTCAATGGCGATAATCGCATTACTCGCCAATGCTTGCTGAATGATGAGACAAGATTGCATCAATCTTTGATGCAAGAGGGAAACCGCAGATGAACGCAGATGAACGCAAAGGCATTTCAAGATAGTTTGCGAAGGCATGGAAGAGGTCTGCACATTTGGCTTAAACTTCAACTTAATTGCGGGCATCCATAATTACGAACTCAACTTTTCAGCATGACTTTTGCAAAAGATCTATACCATATATTCGATCGCCGAAGAACGAGCGGAAAGCCCTGGGCTACCGACAGGGGAGGAACGCGGTTGCAGTTTCAACGGCCGTCAATATGCTAGAACTAATCGGCGACTAAGAATTACCAGGCGTAGCGTTGAAGTGTTTTATTAAGGAGCAACCCCTGATTTATGTCGGATCGGCACGACATAAGCCTGGGCAAACAAGCAATGGTGGACACGCAGCTTACCAATAGAGGCGTTGTGATGGACTCGGAAAGCAAAACAAGATAAAAGTAAGCGCAATTGCAATACGAATCGTAATGGTAGTGGTTTTTGAGCGTGTAGAGGTGATTTGTCATCACCTGTAAGACTTAATTATGGTCTTATGAATTCCTTCCTATGGGAGGCATGGGGAGTTGTCAAATATGCCATTAATCGTCCCAATGATAGACTTAATTAGTGAGTCGTCGCCTACCGATGGTCTGTTCTCACTCAGCTCAAAATCGACTAGCGGGGTGGGACTCCTCCTTCGTCACCCATTCCTCTATTAGCAACAAGCTTGCGCTGTGGCGGGGGCATTCTGGGGTGCGAGGTGACGCCTGAGGACAGAATTTCCCAATAAAAATGCCTGCCCTTGCAGTCTCGTCTTGGTGACAACAGACAATTTACTCCACTGAGGCAGCAATTGTCTGTAATGCCAGAGAGTTAACTACTAGGGCAGGCGATCGAGCGGTTCGCGGCTGGTGCCTGGAAACTACTTGTACAGTTCAGTTGCGAGCCGGAAAGCCATGATTCCGGGAATCAAAGCAATTACGAGCGCTACGTAGACTTGGGTATCTGTTAAAGACATATTGGGAAAACTCCTTTTCGCGGGCACGAGCTTTCACCAATTTCAGACAAATTGGCGCTTTTGGGAATCATTTGTTACAACTTGAAATAAATTTGGTGGGTTCGGGGAGGAGTGGGAGAGTGGAGAGTGGGGGTGTGGGGGAGTCGGAGATGGGGAAAGTGGGAGAGTGGGAGAGTGGGAAAAATCCTGCTTCTTCCCTCTTCTTTGTGCCCTCTTACCTCAACATCCATCGGTTACATCAGTTACATCGGTTACATCCGAAGCAAACGAATCCGTTGCCCAACTTTCTTCGTTCCGACGATCGGAGTAGTGCAGAATTACCGCATTAGGTTAAGATTTAAGTGAAGGTGACACTAATTTTAGACAGAGCGGGTAATTTGCGCTGCGCTCGACCCTTGCCAATCTTAGGTGCCCAAAATAGTTAATGATAGATCAATTTCTCGACGCTTCACCCAATTTTGGAGTTGACGGCTTTTTATTATTGTTGGTTTTGGTGGCTTTGGAGGCTGTACTTTCGGCTGACAACGCGATCGCCCTGGCATCTATTTCTAAAGGTTTGGAAGATGCCAAGGATCAGCAAAAAGCTCTCAACTTGGGTTTGATAATTGCTTTTGTACTGCGGATCTCACTAATTTTAACGGCTACTTGGGTGATCCAGTTCTGGCAGTTTGAACTGCTTGGTGCACTTTACCTGCTGTGGCTTGTTTTCCAACATTTTACTTCAGACACAGACTCCGAAGGAGAACATCATGGGCCCAGATTTGCGTCTGTGTGGCAAGCAATTCCCATGATTGCTTTTACGGATTTAGCGTTTTCTTTGGATAGCGTTACTACTGCGATCGCTGTTTCTGACGACACTTTTATCGTTGTAACAGGCGCTACTATTGGAATTATTGCCCTGCGATTCATGGCCGGATTGTTCATCCGCTGGCTGGATGAATTCGTTCACCTAGAAAGTGCTGGTTACATCACTGTTGGGTTCGTGGGAATGCGGTTGTTGGTGAAAGTAATTAATCCGGATTTAGTTCCTCCGCAATGGCTGCTAGTTTCCAGTATCGTCTTGATGTTTGTGTGGGGATTTTCTAAGCGCACTCCCGAGTCAGTCGAGATGGCAAAATCTCTAGAAATGGCTCTGAATCAGCCGGATTCAGAAGTGGCCGTGCGAGAATCGCAAGGACATAAGTCCGAAAATTAACATACTTGCATTTGAATAAAGTTAGCTTAAATCTGTCAAACCAACAAGATTGATGGCTGGTCAAAACGTGCAAAAGCCTTTCATCCCGGTGACTTTAGTCCGGGGATGAAAGGCTTTTATTTTGTAATATTGTTTTCTTCACTAGCCGATCGAACTTATGGGAGTAGAATTGGGCCTATGGGCAGGCAGTTATCAGAATCAGACTCAGCAATGGTTGCGTTGGTGGGATAGCGAGGGGAATTCGTTGCTGACGGGGTTGGCGGCATATTGGCGAGCGCAGGCATCGATCCGGATCTGATTTGAGCTTAGGTGGTGGCTGTATTTTTTGAGGAGAGGGAAAGAGCGCGAGCGATGGGAAGGAGTTGCAGGCGATCGGGTTTCACCTGTCGGGAAAAAATGTAACCTTCCGGTTGATCGGCTGCCAGAAAACTTCGCAATGCACCAGAAATCTGAGTCCATCCACTCCAACAGAGATGTGATACGTCAGTCACCTAAAAGTTCCTTAGGAATCAATACAGGATTACGGCTCTTCCGAATTCTCTCAGAGCCGCCAAGACTAAGATTTTGTTCCGCTTTAATAACCCTAAGCTTCGCCGTTTTATGATGATATAGCCGAAACTTATCCTTTAACTCTTGATCGATCATAGTTGTTTGAAACTGGGCATCCTGGGACATCAACAACATTTCAGGTTTTATTTCAATATCATTAGCGCTAATAAAAGTGTACACAAGAACCTCAAATGTCAATGGTTTTTTATGGTCAAGATGGCTCTCATAGATAGCTACCTTATCACCAGTAATATGGCATTTAACTTTTTTATCCCGATCGCCCCACTTTTCAAAGTATTCTTTTTTAGCTACCAGAAGATCATCTTGAACAGCGACACGGCAGGCTTCTAAAAATTCTTGATAAAGAGACTTTCTTTTAGCAGAAATCGCTGTTCGATAAGAAAAATCAGTTCGAGCTCCATCTGTTCTTTCTATCCAAAAGCAACTTGTCGGCATATCAGTTCTATCTTTGTACAAACGTTTTACACCACATCCAATCTTTTTATCTGCTTCAGGATGGCGCTCCAGAAGAGCCAGTAACATATCGCGATCATCACCTGCTATGCTTTGACCATTTCGATAGCGCTCCAACATATTTTTGAAGTGCTCAATAGCATCTTTTTGGAATTTGAACTCTATTCCATTGAGAAAAATTGGTTGCCTTGCCATTTAAACTCCATACCAGTTTTATATGACGTATAACTTAAATTATATCGCAGATGTGGTACCATAGATCGTAATAAGCGATATCTGCAAGACATAGGAGTTCAAGAAATTCGTGCTTATCTTTCCTAACCTAAATTCTCGAATGTCGAATGTCTAGACGCGATAATTTACACTTCTCCCTACGTCGTACCCTCGAAAAAGACGGGTGGACAATTACGGACGATCCTTTAGTCTTAGTGTTAGAACAGACACTTTTGAAAGCCGACTTAGGAGCAGAAAAGTTTTTCACTGCGGAAAAAGAAGGGCAGAAAATCGCTGTTGAAATCAAAGACTTCGATTCACCCTCAGTCATCAGCGAACTGGAAAAAACGATGGGACAGCTTCAGCTTTACCAATGGGCATTGGAAGGCCAAGAACCGGAGCGTCAGTTGTTTTTAGCCGTGAGCCAAGCGATCTACATTAAACACTTTCAAAAACCGATTTTTCAGTTAGCCGTCCAGCGAAATAAAATCAACTTATTAGTTTACGAACCAAATCAAGAGGTGATTTTCCAATGGATAACTCACTAAACTATGCAGACATCCTCAAAAAAACTCTGCAAGAAGCAACGATCGCCCAACCCCGTTTACAGGCGATCCAGCTTTACCCCGTCTGTGATGTCGATTCTGGTCAGTTTCTGATTCTGGCTACAGGCTGGGATAAACAGCGCTGGATTGACACGATTCTGTTTCATGCTCGTTTAGTCGATAATCAAGTTGTAATTGAAGAAGATAACTTCGAGGAAGGTCTAAGCAAAGCGCTGATTGCAGCGGGTATAAAAGCAGAGGATATTGTGACTAGCCCCTTCCCTGACAACAGCGATAGACAGAAAACCTATCAGACAGTAGAAGGAAGAAGGAAGAGGGAAGAAGGAAGAGGGGGAGACTGAGAGACGAGAAGAGTGGGAGGATTTTTCCCCAATTAGGAATTAGCAATTAGCAATTAGCTATGGCTTAGGCTTACCGACAAAGAAAGCTAAGGGAGAATTTTCACCACAAGATAAGCGAACTTTAGAACCAATAGGAAAAACATTTCCTGCGGTTGTGAGTGCATATAACTTTTCGCCCGAAGGTGTTTTTAAACAATAACGATTTTCTCGGCCTAAGAATTGGCGATCGCAAATCACAACAGGCGAATCTTCATCTAAGTATAAACTCAAGTCTTCCTGCCGGATCATCAATTCTCCTTCAGTAGAAACATCACAGGGAACTTGTGAACATGAATCTCGTTTAACAGCAAAACAACCTACTTCTGTTTCCCAAATATCCTGCTTCAGCGATGCAGACACAAAATTAGCTTGAGTCACAAACTCAGCCACAAATCGAGATGCTGGTTCTTGATAAACTTCCTCTGGAGTGCCAAACTGTTCTACTTGACCTTGACGCATCACCGCTACCCAATCTGAAATCGAAAGTGCTTCTTCGCGATCGTGGGTGACAAATACACCAGAGGTTCCCGTTGCTTTGAGAATATCGCGGATTTCCTGACGCAATCTTAACCGTACTTGTACATCTAAATTACTCAACGGTTCATCTAGTAAAATAATCGCAGGTCTAGGGGCTAAAGCACGAGCCAGGGCTACTCGCTGTTGCTGACCCCCGGATAATTCATGGGGATAACGGTTTTCCAATCCTTCTAATCCCACCAACGCTAATGCTTCTGCGACACCTTTCTGAATATTATGCTTTGACTCTTTTCCTTGATTCGTTAAGCCAAAAGCTACATTTTTCGCGACAGTCAAATGGGGGAAAAGTGCATAGTCTTGAAACACCATACCAATGTCTCGCTGTTCCGGCGGCACTGACATATTAACACTCGCTACAGTTTTTCCTGCTAAAGCGATCGTCCCTGCTTGTAGCTGTTCAAAACCAGCAATTAACCGCAGCAAAGTTGTTTTTCCACAACCCGATGGCCCCAACAACGCCAGTATATCTCCTTGATGTAATGTCAGGGTGACAGATGCTACCGCAGGTGATGCTGCTTGGGAATACTGTTTTGTTACACCATCTAAATGCAGAATTATAGGTCGAGCCATTATTGCTATAAATAATCAACAACTTACTATTCTACAATAAACCACTTTAGTGAGATAAATTGTCATAAAGACTTGACAAATATTTACACCTAATGATAAGGTGGCTAGCTAGACATTTTACTAGCGATGAAAAATTCCCAACAGTCACTACAAAAAACAGCAATCAGGACAATCGAATGGCGATCGACCTTACGCGGTCTATCCGCTAGTGGGTGGACAGTTGCAATTATCGCTTTAGCATTGCCGATCGCCATACCAGTTCTCACTGTCTTATCCAGTATCTTTTTTGAAGCTAAAGATACATGGCAACATTTAACCGATACAGTTTTAACCCGTTATATTGTCAACTCTTTATTGTTAACGATCGGTGTCGGCTGTGGTGTTGTCGCGATCGGCGTAGGATGTGCTTGGCTAGTAACAATGTGTCGCTTTCGGGCCAGTCGCGTATTTGAATGGGCATTACTGTTACCCTTAGCGGCCCCAGCGTATGTGTTAGCCTATACTTATACAGACTTTTTAGAATTTTCAGGCCCAGTTCAAACTGCTTTGCGTTATATTTTTGGCTGGAGTTATGGAGACTATTGGTTTCCTAACGTGCGATCGCTCCCTGGAGCAATCTTAATGCTAATCTTAGTTTTATATCCCTACGTCTACCTATTAACACGAGTTGCATTTTTAGAGCAATCCACTTGTACCCTAGAAGCTAGTAGAATACTGGGCTGTAGTCCTTGGCGGAGTTTTATTACAGTTGCCTTACCTATGGCAAGACCCGCAATAGTTGCAGGTTTAGCACTGGCTTTGATGGAAACTCTCAACGATTATGGCACTGTTCAGTATTTTGGAGTTGATACATTCACTACAGGTATTTATCGGACTTGGTTTGGCATGGGAGAACGAATTGCAGCAAATCAATTAGCTGCCCTGCTATTATTATTTGTTCTGGCTTTAATTTTAGTAGAACGCTGGTCGCGCAGTCGGACTAAATATTATCAAGCTAGCAGTCGCTATCGCCAACTGCAAACTTATCAGCTTAAAGGAATTCGGGAGATTTTAGCGGTAATTGCTTGTTTGATTCCGCTATTATTCGGTTTTTTATTGCCAGCAGGTCTTTTAGTCAAGTTGACATTAGCGAATTGGCAAGTAACCTTAGATGAACGCTTTTGGATATTTGCCCGTCATAGTTTAATTTTGGCCACACTGACAGCAATTTTAGCCGTAGTTATTGCCTTGATTATGGCTTATGGCTTACGGTTATATCCTAATTTAGGAGTGCAGTTAGGAACTAGAGTTGCGGCAATGGGGTATGCTGTACCTGGTTCTGTGATTGCAGTGGGGATTATGGTTCCCATTGGTAAAATTGACAATTTATTTGATAGTTGGATGCGTCAAAACTTGGGGATTTCTACAGGCTTGTTGTTAAGCGGTACGATCGCAGCTTTGGTATTTGCCTATATAGTTCGCTTCCTAGCTGTTTCTTTAAATGCGGTAGAGTCAAGTTTGAGCAAAATTAAGCCTAATTTAGATGATGCGGCGAGAAGTTTGGGCTATAGTCCGATGCAAACTTTAGTTACAGTTCATACACCAATGATGACTGGAGGTTTATTAACTGCTATGATGTTAGTATTCGTTGATGTAATGAAAGAGTTACCTGCTACTATAATTATTAGACCTTTTAACTTTGATACCTTGGCTGTGCGAACTTATCAGCTTGCCTCCGATGAGCGATTAGCTGAAGCTTCTGGCCCAGCATTGGCAATTGTTTTAGTGGGGATGTTACCGGTTATTTTATTAAGTTGGAAAATTGCGCGATCGCGCAATTCTTCAACAGAGTTAACGGTTAACAGTTAACATTATCCCTTTACAAATCAAGATGATTAATAAAAATTCACCAATGTTTACTCGCACTACTGGCACAATCTCGTTCTTACTACTTACTATTTTGGTCACGTTTGGATGTCAAAAACAGGCGACCAGCCCCCTCGAAACATTACAAAAAACTAAGCAATGTCCAGAATGCGACCTAACTGGCGCTAAGTTAAGCAACATTGATTTAACAAGCGCTAATCTCAATGGTGCTAAGTTGGAAGGTGCAGTCCTAGAAAATATCAAACTTAATGAAGCCTTACTAGATAGCGTCAATCTCAAAGGTGCAAATTTAAAAGGTGCTTCTCTGGAAAAAGCAGGTTTATCTGCCGCCGATCTCACACAGGCTGATTTGAGTAATGCAAATCTCAAGGGGGCTTTTTTGCGAGGTGCAAAACTGAATAATGCCAATCTTAGTAATGCCGATTTAAGTGAAACTGACTTAAATAGTGCTGATTTGACAGGGGCAAACCTGAAAGGCGCAAACCTGAAAGGCGCAATAATGCCGGATGGTAAAATTAAAAATTAAAGTTGATGGGATTCGGCGGTTGAAACCGCCGAATCACAAAGAGTAGCTTCTTGTTCAAAAAGCCTCTATTTCCATCCTGCGCGATCAGCAATCTTTAAAGCGTCGGGGTTATTTTTCCCAAACACATCAGGGTTGAGAGGGTCAGATTTGAATGTACCAAAACTTGCAACTGCAGGATCGATCGCCACACCTGAAATCACAGGGTATTCGTAATTACCCCTAGCAAAAATTTGTTGCGCTTCGCGACTGGCTAGGTGTTCCAAGAATTTGGTCGCGCCTGCTTTGTTGCGGGAGGTTTTGACTACACCGGCACCACAAATATTGACGTGGGTACCGCGATCGCGCTGGTTGGGGAAAAATACACCTACCTTCGCCGCGATCGCTTGTTCTGCTGGATCTTTCGATTTCATTAAGCGGGCTACATAATAGGTATTAACCAGGGCAATATCGCCTACCCCATCAGCAACAGCCTTGATTTGTGCCGTATCGTTTCCTTCTGGAGGACGTGCAAAATTAGCCACCAATCCTCGCGCCCAAGCTTCTGTTTTTTGAGCTCCATGAGTCGCTAACATGGCTCCAACAAGAGACTGATTATAGATATTAGTGGACGATCGCACTAAAATTTTGCCTTTCCACCGAGGTTCTGTCAGCGCTTCATAGGTTGACAATTGGGCAGGGTTCACCTTGCTTTTGTTATAAACAATCACCCGTGCCCTGCGCGATAGACCAAACCAGAAACCTTGAGGATCTCGCAAACTTGCTGGAATTGCGGATGTCAGGACTGCTGAAGAAACAGGTTGCAGGATACCTGCTTGTTTCGCCCGCCACAAACGCCCACCATCAACGGTGATGAAAACATCAGCAGGGCTATTTGCACCTTCACTTTTAATCCGTTCAATTAGTTGGTCAGCCTCCGCCTCAACGAGGTTAACTTTGATCCCAGTTTTTTTCGTGAAGCTTTGGTACAACTGATTATCAGTGTCGTAGTGACGTGCTGAATAAAGGTTGAGGGTGCCCGTTTGGGCTGTGACTGGGGCTGTTTTGCTTAGTTCCCCCAGTGCCACGACAGCCATTGCTGTACCGCTGGCAAGAAAAATACGCCGAGAAATGCTCATTGTTTTATAATGATAGATTTTTTCATCTGGTAATTGACAGGATGGTGCATCCACAGCCATCTACAGTCATTGCTCTACTATATTAATGCAAGTGATTCTTATTTGCTGATCGAGTTCGTAACGATTTTAGGGCTGACACCGGGGTGGTCAGAAACCGGGTTTTTTGACCAAAAGGCTTTGTTGTAGCCAGCAGATTCGGTAAAAAATTCGCTTATGAAGGTCTTGATGCGTCTTGGAATGTATTTATGACAAAGATTTGCGCTGACTAGGTAGCAGAACGGTTGTTTGCAATGATGTTGGTATTACCATGAGCAGAATGGGAGTTCAATTGCGTGTCTCCGTTTTTCGATCGCCCGGTTTGTGGCCCCTTCCGGCTCAATTACAAGCTCGACCAGACAACAAAGAACTGCTTTCACTAGCTTATTGCCAACAGATAAAAAGTCTCTAGCCTGAGTACAAAGTTTGTTTGGGGATTCTCTAAATAATCTGGTTTGTGCCGGAGTGGGAAGGTCAGCGCTAAACTAACTTAGGTAAATCATCTTATATACTGATGACTATTTTTACTCTGCGATCGATCGCCCGTTTACTGATTAGCTCGACTTGTCTGCTGAGGATTGCTTCGAGTTATTCCTGCATTTGAGCGCGATCGAGTAAACTCCAATTGGCTGCGAGAGCGAAGGCAACTAGAATATCGATGTCGCTGTCTGCATGAAAGTCGTCCCGAAGGACAGAACCAAAGAAAGAGAGTTCGATGATTTGCCAATGTTGGCAAAATTTGATGATTTGGTCAATTGGCAGGGCGAGATCGGTTTTCATTCAGCCTCCTTACTTATTGACCAAATAGTTTGCTTGAGAATCTTCCTCAAGCAGCATTCGTAGAGTCAAGTTGGACTACTTATGAGCTATCTCTTTACTTCTTTGCGTTGTTGTTTTTTTACGGTAAGAAATCGCACGATCGTTACTCGGATGGTGGAGGTACGATCTCGATACCGTATTTGGGAGCAGCGGTAAGAATTTTGTTCAGGTCTTCAGGACTCAAGGATGCTCCAAGGGTAATCTGACCATTCACTGCATTTCCAACTTCGGCAATGAATTTCTCAAAGCCAGCAGGAGTTACCCAAACCAGCATTTTAGCCGGTGTAGCGGTCGTATTTGTAAATCGGTGAAGCTGCCCTTTCGGTGAATGAAGGAATGTTCCAGCCGTCGCCACGAAAGTACGATCGTCAAGCTGGAATTCAATTTCTCCGTCTTGAACATAAAATGATTCATCTTCTAGGTTGTGCCGATGGGGCGGGGAACCGCCTTGAGGTGCAACAATTACTTCACAAAGCGCATAGGCTTGACCTGTCTCTTCACCAACTGCCTTGAAGGTATAGAGGTCTTGACCAAGGTAGTAAGAACGACCTTGACCAGGTTCAACAAAAAGTCCGTTTTGATGAATTGTCATTTGTTAATTGTTAATTGGTAATTGGTAAAGCAAAGTGTTAGCTGGCTGGCGAGGGCTTTTCCTGGAACATTCTTCACGAATTCAGAGTTTTCTCAATACGCCGATCGGGGATAAGCCACACGATCGCAACTAAAACATACAGCATGAAAGCAAACAACGAGTTCACAAAGGAAAGCAGGATTGCTACGGCATAAATCACTACTGATACCTTCCCCTTAAAGTCTCGCCCAAGTGCAATTGCCAGAGTGGAATCTTTACCGTGGTAAGAAATAAGGACACGAGTAAGAATGAAGTAAGCGATCGCAGCCAACAACAGCACTGTGCCATAAAGCGCAACTGGCCAGGCGGCGAAGTGGTTCTCGCCTGTCCAGGCAGTGACAAAGGGAATGAGTGACAACCAGAACAGCAGATGCAAATTAGCCCACAAAACATTACCATTGACGTGCCGAGCCGCCTGTAACAAGTGATGGTGGTTGTTCCAGTAGATACCAAGATAAATAAAACTCAGTACATAGCTCAGAAAAACTGGAACTAGCGGACGCAGCGCAGCTAAATCAGGTTCATGGGGCACTTTCAATTCAAGCACCATAATGGTGATGAGAATGGCGATTACGCCATCGCTGAACGCTTCTAACCTACCTTTACCCATTTTTTTACATCCTCTTTTTCTGCTTGCGCTGCCGATCGCTTCTAATTCCAACAATAACTTAGCATAAGGTCGGTTCCAGTGATGTGTTATACTCCGATCGCCGATCGCTTGCACTTACCCACAAAGCTAACGATTTTGCTTGCCTAATCTCGGCTGAAAACAGATAACCTTAACGGACTTTTCGCCGATCTGTTTAAGCAGTCGATCGGTACGAGTTTTTTTAAATAACCTTGCTTTCGTACAGTACACAGGATAACAGCATAGTCAAGCGGTGGCAGATAGCCTCAAACTTAACACCAGGGACTTGCGACCGTCTGCTGCATTTGATTTGTTACGCGTCCTTTAGCTGTTACTTATGCTGAATTTTCGATAGTTAAGTCAAGTCCCAAGTTACCAAAACTTATCGAGAGTTTACATTGCGAATGCGATCGATTTCCGTCTTCAGCTTTCCAGATGCGTTACGCCAATCAAAACCTAGACCTTGCATATTCATTTTTGACCATTGGAGATCAAGATAACCCCGAAAGGACTCTGCTCTGTCTAGGCGTAAATCTATCGCCTGAACATCACTGATTAATTCTCTCACCTCGGAATCAAGTATAGGAGTATCGATAACAACAGCATCAACATACTCAAACAAGCTGCACAATCGAGTAATGTGATACAAACCTAGAGTGGTAACACGCAACGTATGTGGCATTATCTGACCAGGCTGAGGTATTAGGCGAGCAGCAGTTTCAATCATTTTCTTTCTGGTACTCACAATCAGCGCCTCATCAATCTGATCGGCAGTAAAGCCCGTTCCTTGTAAGTGTTCATAAATAACGGATGTTTCCACAAATTCTCCATTAGAGCTAGAGGAGCCTAATGAATGAATTGCACCTATCAACAGAGGTAAAAGAAAATGTTCTCTAGGATCGTTAGAAGAGATATCAAAAAGGTTTGCAATGGGAGAGCGACTGGAATCATAGTAAAAATTATCCCCAACGATAACTGCTCTTAGAAACTCATGCAGAGCCACGGTGTAACCTCTTTCCTCATCACGTTGGATTTCAACAATCTTCCGCGTATCAACGTGACCACTACCAAAAATTCCTCTCACTAAATTTAAAGCTAAACGAATATTGCCACCAGATATATTATCGATACACTCACTAAGCTCTCTATTGATTTTGAGCGATTTCAGAAATGAGCAAATAACGGATTCTAATGAACTTAAACGTACTCCCATCCCTTCGGGCAGAGACTGAATCGGGATTTCGCCACGAGTAAGCTTGAGAGCAAAAGATAAACGTTTTTCAAGAACAAGATCAACTCTTGGTGGAGATACAGAAAATGCTTTAGGGTGATATCCACTGAGTGTTCCTATTTGCTGAGAACGATGAAAAGTCTCAGGACGCAGAGTAACAAATACCGTAGTTGACCAGTGTTCTGCTATTTCTTGAGAAATAAGAAAAACCTGCTGCTGAATGTATTCATCTCTCTGATCTGAATTATCTAAAATCATTATGAGTTGCTTCTGGCGTGCATTCGCAATATGCTTTAGGGATTGCTTGAGGTGCTCTTCAGGAGTAGTAATTTTTCTCTCTAATAACTCAATTTCTTTCTCCTTGAATCGTTGTTGATCTGATTCATACAGGTCTGAATAGATACCTTTGCGAAATCGTTGTAGATCTGAATGATAGACGCCGCGAACAAAGTTACGTTCCTCGATATCTATCTCATAGTTGTCTCGAAGTTGCTCTATCACTTCTTCGATAACAAATGACTTCAGATCCGCTGAGAGAGTTGCCTTAGAACCCAGATCAATATATAGGGTAATAGCTTTTTCAAAAACTGAAGGAGCTTCCACCTTCATTAAGTTTCTTATAAAAGTTGTTTTACCTACACCAACACTACCTATAAGGAGGATAGGTCGGCGACTAATGCTTTCAGCAAGTAACTCTGGAGAAATGCCTTGCCTATCAACGGCTTGTACTAAAACGGGTGAGGGAGTATTTGAGTCAAAAAGAGCAGCATATCTTGTTTCTAAAATTGTTTTACTTGCAAGAGAATGTTGCGATAATGCCCCTGTCTTACAGTAGCACTCTTCAAGAAATGTTTTTTCTAAAGTCTCAGAGCGAGTAAGGTCTTCAATCACTAAATCGCTAACGGTTTGAAGATCGGTTTGAAATACGTTTCTACCTTTGATACCAGGATATGTGGCGATAGTTTCCGATAGCTTTCTAGGAATTTGTGCTTGTAAGTTTCCAATAAGTCTAGCTTGAATATTTTTTTCTTCTATGCCTGCTTTAGATAATGACTGCCAGAGATCCAAAAAATTCTCTAACATTTCTTCAAGGGAGGAGAATACCAACGCTTTCCCATCCAGTGGTGCTATACCGTCGTTCCTCACAGCAATGAAGGCAACCAGTTGATAACCGTTAGATACGGCTCCAAAAGGAGCACCACGCTCTTGACAATAGGCCGCAGCTTGAGAAATGGCAGCTTTCAGATTAGCATTGTCTCTCGATAGGGATGAAATTGAATGCTCAAGTTTAAATTTGCCAGCAGGTATCTCAAAATACAGGTCTTCTTTTTTAGCTTCGACTATCAAAATTCTTCTAGGAGCGTTAAAAGAATAATCTGCATATTGTCCATTGTGATACTCTTCCATGACAACATCATCTTTTGACCATCCTAAACACTCAAAAAAGAGACTATCAATGATTTGAAAACGAGTAGTAGCCTCGTTTCGATGTGCTGGCTTATACCAAGCGATGAGATTTTCTAGGTTTCTTCTACACTCGTCGTAATCAGGAAACATATTGATGCCCATATAGTGTGGTCGCGAGCATACTGCGGTCTAATATTTTAATATGGACATTTTATCGTATACGAGTTTTGTTTGTCAATCCTCACTCCCGATGGTCATTCACCCAAAATTCACCCATTAAACCAGGTTTATTATGCTGATACACCAGTATAATATGTCGAGCTGTCAACTACTGCAAACAGCTTATATATGTCTACATCCGCTCCTCTTACTCGCCATCAACATCTTTTTTTCTTAACATTTATCAAAATTTAGATAGTCGGAAAAATCGATTTGACCCGGGTATTGAAGAAGTTTAATCGGAACGAAAGACCATACCGATGCAACCGGAAAGGATCGAACTAAGTTAAACTAAGTCAGGTAAATGACTTTCTATACTGATGACTATTTTTACTCTGCGATCGATCAAAAAAGACTTCGGCATCAAGGAACTCTTGACAGATGCCAGTTTCAGCCTGGATGAAGGCGATAAAGTCGGACTCATCGGCACAAACGGTTCCGGCAAATCAACGCTGCTGAAAATGATTGCCGGTATGGAGTCGATCGACTCTGGCGATCGCTGGGTCAATCCAGGGTCTAAAATTGTTTATCTCCCCCAACAGCCGGATTTAGACGAAAATCACACTGTCTTAGAGCAAGTATTTGCCGACAGTGGCGAACAAATGGCTTTAGTGCGCGAATACGAGGAAATTTCCGCTCAATTGTCCCACGGCAAAGGCGATACAGACAAGTTGATGGCGCGTCTGTCTGCGGTGTCTGAACGCATTGATGAGGTGGATGCGTGGGACTTGGAAACCAAGGCGAAATTGATTTTGACCAAGTTGGGGATTGAGGATTTTGATGCGAAAATTGCCGACTTGTCGGGCGGCTACCGCAAGCGAATTGCCTTAGCAACGGCTTTGTTGTCCGAGCCCGATGTGTTGCTGATGGATGAACCGACAAACCACTTGGATGCGCTGTCTGTGGAGTGGTTGCAGAATTATTTGAACGGCTATCGCGGTGCTTTGCTGCTGATTACGCACGATCGCTATTTTCTCGATCGCGTTACCAATCGCATCCTGGAGATCGATCGCGGCGACCTTTACAATTATGCTGGCAATTACGCTTATTACTTGGAGAAAAAAGCCTTAGCTGAAGAATCGGCCGCCAGCACTCAGCGCAAATTCTCGGGAGTATTGCGGCGCGAGTTGGAATGGCTCAAGAAGGGGCCAAAGGCGCGCAGTACCAAGCAAAAAGCTCGGATCGATCGCATTAAAGATATGCGAGCAGAGGAATTCAAAACAGCCAACGGCAAAGTCGAGATTGCGACAGCGGGCCGCCGGATTGGTAAGAAGGTGATTGAGTTACTGCATATCAATAAAGCTTACGGTGATCGCACTTTAATTAAAGATTTTACCTACAATTTCACTCCCGAAGACCGGATTGGAATTATTGGTAGCAACGGTGCGGGAAAATCGACGCTGATGGATATCATCACCGGACGCATTCAGCCGGATTCGGGTACTGTCGAAATTGGGACAACCATTCATATCGGTTATTTCGACCAGCATTCTGAGGATTTGACGCCCAACGAAGACCAGCGAGTTATTGAATACTTGAAAAGTGTGGCGGAATTGGTGCAAACGGCGGACGGGGAAATCATTACCGCTTCTCAAATGTTGGAAAAGTTTCTGTTTCCGCCGAACCAACAGTATTCACCAATTAGCAAACTTTCTGGCGGAGAAAAGCGCCGGTTATTTCTGTTGAAAGTGCTGATGAGTGCGCCGAACGTGCTGATTTTAGATGAACCGACAAACGACCTAGACGTGCAGACTTTGGCCGTTTTGGAGGATTATCTCGAAGATTTTAACGGCTGCGTGATTGTGGTGTCCCACGATCGCTATTTTCTCGATCGCACGATCGACATGGTTTTCGCCTTGGAACCGGGCGGCAATTTGCGCTTGTATCCCGGCAATTATTCGGTGTATTTAGATTACAAGAAAGCGGAAGAAGCCAAGGAAATTAAAGGCCAAAAAGAAAAAGAAAAACTTACACGCATCACTGAATCTAACAATTCAAAATCCCAAAGTTCAACTCAAAAATCTACCAAAGTTTCCTTCAATGATAAGCGGGAATACGAACAATTAGAAAGTCAAATTCCGCAGATGGAAGCTGAGAAACAAGAGATTGAGAAGAGGTTGTCTAACAATGCTCCGAGCGGGTTTGCGGAGGTGAAGAAGTTATCCGATCGTTTGGCTCAGTTGACGCAGCAGATCGATCGGGCAACTGAGCGCTGGTTGGAGTTAGCCGAACGGGTTGGTTAATTTAGGTTGTCCGAGTGTTGTGTTTAGCTCCTGCTAACAAAAAACCCGCTGTTTTTGCGATCGCCTCAAGTAAAGCTGTGTGTCAAAAACTGGGAAGCCCCGAGGGTGGGGTTGACAAAAGCAGTAGAATATGCAGTAAAAGTCAGGGTAAGCAAATAAGACTGGCAGCAGAAAACAAGGGCGAAAAAGCCCAAAACAGGTAAAACAAAAGTCGATCGGGCAAAGTAAGTTGGCCGAGGACTAAAAATATGGTGATGAGTGAGATACAATTGACCTGTTCTGAGCCAAGAATTGGTCAACATCACAAGTATCCTGTAGAAGTCTGAAGTTGAGAATCTCAGGGTTGTCGAGGAGCGGGAGCAAACAGAAAACTATGCCTCAAAAAGTAATCGCCAAACAGATGTCTTTGGAATCAGCGTCAGATCCGATCGCCGTGGTTGCGACCGTCGAAACAGTGCCAGCCGAAGCAGTGGCAGTAGAGTCCTACGCCGATCGGTTGATGGACGAACTGTTTGAAGGAGTCGATCGAGCATTCGACGGCAGTGGCGGACTGCCAGCCGAGCCGGTAGCGCCAGAATTCGTGGCGCTAAAGTCGATATCGGTACCTCAAATAGTTTTGTCGCCGTTGGCGCCCCAGCCGCAGCGAGCCGAAAAAGACGTAGAAGCGATCGCCCGCCAAGTCGCCCTAGAAACAGCCAAAAAACAGCAGTCCAAACAATCATTCGACAGAATCCTGCTCGGAGCAGCCTTTGGGTCGCTGCTGCTAGTCATGGGGTTGTGGCTCGCAAGCAGGTCGGGACTGGTGCGCTTGCCCGCAGCCCCCGCACCAGAGAGGCCGGTAGCCAGTGGCAAAACAGCACCAGACACCCCGTTTGTGGAATACGTGCAGCGCTCGCTAGAAGCGATCGAACAAAAAAAAGCACCCCAGCCCAACCCGCAACTTGCAGGAGTTCCGGGAGTTGCCACCCCAGGGACGCTGCCGAGCATTCAAATTTCCGGCGCGCCGCCGGCAACCGCAGGTCTTTCGACAGCAGTCAACCGCATCGCTGAGGCCCTAGAACAAGCCAGCGCGCAGCCGGGAGCACCTGCACCCCAAATCGTAGTCATCCCTCCCCCCGCTCAGGTGACTGTGGCTCCGGCTGCTCCGGTAGCTGCTGCTCCGGCTGCTCCGGCTGCTCCTCAAACCGCCGCAGTTTCCCCATCGCCGGCGGCTCCAGCCTCCGGTCGCGCGATCGCCGCTGCAGGCACTCGAAGTCCCCTCGCCGCTTCCCCTTCCCCCTCGGAGTCTCCCCAGCCGAAGATTTTGGCTCGCGAAACCGAACCGGCACCAGCGCCAGCAGCCCAGCAATCCGCGCCCGCGCCCGAGCAATCCGCACCGGCCGTCAGCAGCGCGCCGACTTCCGCGCACACGCTGGTAGGGATTTTGGAGTTGGGCGACCGATCGGCCGCTTTGTTTGAAGTAGACGGTGTAGCCCGCAGAATTTATGTCGGCGAAAGCATTGGCGCTAGCGGTTGGACCCTGGCAGAAATCAAAAATCAAGAAGCTGTTATCCGCAAGGGAGGAGATGTGCGATCGGTTTTTGTAGGGCAGAAATTTTAAATGATTTTGAGTTTTGAGTTAAAGAAGTTGAGTAATTCACAGCCAAAATTCAAAACGCAAAACTTTTGAATTGCCCGAAATAATTCATGCAAAATCCCCAACTCAAAACTCAAAGTTATTTAAAATAATGGGCTTATTTGACGATTTCAGCCGCTTTCTAGAAACCAGATTAGAAGAATTTTTGCGCAGCAATCCCCATCTGGAATTGCAGGCAATAGAAGAACAACTGAAGGAACAAGAAGAAGACACTCTGCGACTGATTCTCGATATCCAGAAACAAGAGAAAAAACTGCAATCAGAAATTCTCTCCGCCGCTCAAGAAATTCAGCGCTGGAACGATCGAATCAACAAAGCTAAAGCGGCTCAAAGGCTGGATTTAGCTCAAGCTGCCCAAGAGCGGCAAGCCGCTTTGCTGCGTCAGGGAAATCAGCGCTGGGGTCAAATGCAAGGCTGCAAAGAACGGATTGAAAAAGCCAAAGAACTGTACCGCCAAATTCAATTGCGTCGCAAAGAAGTCCGAGCAAAAGCAGCAGAAGCTGCAACTCGCACTACCACTAAAACAGAGCAGAATTGGGATACAAAGGGTTGGAATCAGAGTTCAAATTATAACAGTTTTAATGCGGCAGATCCTTTAGAAGAAAAGTTTCAACGCTGGGAAGCAGACGAAGAACTCGATCGCATGAAGCGCAATATAGGCCGATAGTTCCGAAAGCATCCGAATCCTTTAGGGACGAGTTTACCCAAAACTCGAATTCCCAGTGCACATATTCGTCAACCCCCCAGACTCCCAGGTGTTGCGATCGCGGATACTTAATATAAATAGGGTTTGCTGAAAAAGTTATAAAAAGCAGGGGGTGGGAAATGAACAAGAGACTCGTCTTCCTCACATAATAAGCCCTGCTTTACTTCGATTATTTAATTCATAGCTCAAGTTAATCCTTCAGGGTAAGCTCATCTAATTTGGTATAAATTGTACTTGACAAAAATGGCAAGATATCAAAGAGCATCCTGTCAGTAG